>CANJPX010000023.1 GCA_947476185.1 Bacteroidota bacterium | reverse complement strand
TTCAGAACTTTTAAAATAAGTTAATTATTTTGAACTTACTACTAATTTCCTTGTTGAAATAGCTTTACCATCTACTAAAAACGAGTAGAAATAAATTCCGGCAGTAAGGTCGTCAACATTAATTTTGGCTATTCCTTTTTTGTCTGACAGAGCAATCGTTTTAACAGATTTCCCTAACATATCATAGAAAATAATTTTTCCGTTCTGTGAATAATCGCTGATGTCGTATTTCATTGAAACTACAGAGCTGGTAGGATTTGGGTATGCATTTGAGATCGAGCCTCCTGTCTTTTCCATATCTTCAATTCCGGTTGAGAAATTGTATCGGATGGTCACACCAGTAGAGTCATAAAACAGAGAAGTAGGATAAGTGAGCGTATCATAAAATCTATAATGAACAGCACGGGTAATCGTAGCTAATTTTGAGTTAAAAATTGCATGAAATCCAAAGCCGGCAAAATCAACAGTGTCATTAGGAGCGACTGTCAATGAAGCACTCGATAAATTAGAATTCCAATTATAGCATAAACCACCAAAACAAAACTGAGTGGAATCAGTAATGTCTTTTGTAAAAATAGTTCTTCTGCATTTATAGGTATGTGCAATGGTGTCTGAATTATAAACAAGAAACTCAGTTGTAACACTGCTGTTAGCCATAATATTCACATCATAAATGGTATTTGAAACGTTGGCTCCCAAATCATCCAACACACGCAAACTAGGGGAAACCTGAGCAAAAGAAAAGATACCTGCTGAAATTAAACAAAAAGTTGTAATTATTTTTTTCATAATATTTTATTTAGATTGTAAAGGGATGATTTTCTATTTCGTAATACTCACAAATTTACGATTTGTTTCAAAATATTACAACTTTTTTAATTGGATTTTTAGTATTCGAAAGAAATTACACACGCAAAGGTTTTAATTTACTTTTTACAACATCAGCGAATTTTTTGTTCTCGATCTTGCTTTCCAACCAGGACATGATATCAAAATAAACAAGGAATTTTTCTTCCAAAGGGTCTTTCACAATGGGCTCTAAAGCCTTTTTTAATTGCTGAAAAAACAACATCGATTCTTTTTTTGAATTCACGTTTATTAACTTACGGATGGATGTCAGAATAATTTTTTCAAGCTGATACATCTTTTGTTTGCTGGCAAGAAAGCGGTAAGTAGATTTGATACGATATTCCATAATGTCAAATTTCCCAAGTTCATAATGCAAAACAATTTCCATGATACGTCCGATGCATTCAAGATCCTGCCGAATTTTAAATTGTTCAGCGATGTTAGCTCTCACAAGCCATTTCAGCGCTTGTTTATATTCTTCGGCAATCATCAATAAAGAAGTTACCTGCCAATAAATAATTTCTTTCAGCAGCCTGTCCGAATCTTTGCTCTTTTCTAATAACGTTTCAATTTCAGGGATCAATTGCAAACATTTTTTCATGTTCCCCATCCTGAAATACACATTAAGTTTGGTGTTATATGCCTTCAACAGGATATTTAGCTTTTGAATGTCACTTTTTGGTCGCAAAATTTCCATTTTGCTGATGTATTCCAATGCTTCATGGTATTTCCCGATATTATAACATTGGATGCTATGGCGATATAAAAACAATGTAGGGAAATTCACATTCGTTTCAATTACCTGAGGATTTTGTTCCAGCAAATAAATTAATTTGGAGGAATACTCATAACATTTGGCATGATCTTCAATGTAATTATAATAGCTCGAATACAATTCGTAGTATAGCACTTTAGCATTGATGGAGAGTGCCTGTTTTTCGTTTTTGAGAAGCGGATTTTTTAAAAACCAGTCGTAACTTTTTATTTCCTTTTCATTCCGCAACACACCCATTTCCATCCTTTGCAGATACAGTTTGTTTTTTAAACTCTCGAACTCTGCCATGTTTTTTATTTTCATTGCGCATTGTTCAATCTCTTCGATCAAATTATCCGAATTGTTTTTGAGATCACCCACGTCATATTGCATTCGGTAGATACTTTCCTCCATCAAATTTATTTCTGGGATATAGGTCAGCTTCTCATAGTTGAGTGCCATGTCTTTCGCTTTTTTCAGCAATTTTTTTGCCTGGGAATGCAAACCCTTGTCAACCAATATTTCGATTCTGTTCAGGATACTTCTTATCTCTGTAGTAGAATTTTTATGATACGCTTCGAGACTTTCAAGGATCATATCGTAAAGATAATTCTTGGCAACTGCAAACTGATTTATGAATCGTTCCGTTCGGAATTTTTGCAATAATTTCTTTTCATCATACGCTTTCTGAATATCGATCGCATCAAAAATTTTTGTGTAATTATTCTGTTCATTACGAACATGAAAATTAGCGTACTTTTTAAAGTAACCCTTTTCGGATTTGCTTAAGGATTTTATAAGTTTAAAAAGGTTATCAGAGGTTTTCATTTAATAAAAACGGTATTTAGAGTTTAACAAAAAACAGCTCAACAGTTAATTTATCTGCAAAAAACAGTAAAAAAAACCTCTATTCTAATACATCGAATACTAAAAGAAAGGAGGTCCAAATATACTAATTTTATTATGCAATCAAAAAACAGGAGACTTCCGAATACTAATAATAAATTTAATTGTGCTTGAATTCGATTAATTCTCAATTTAAATTTGATTTATCGAATTATGAAATTATAATGATTTATTACTTTGTTTTTCAAATAATAATGTTTTAAATTAGTAGTTCGTAAAACAAAAAATCTCAAATTACATAATTAACCTAAACCCCAATGAAAATGAAAAAAATTTTACAACTAACAGCTGTAGTAGCCTTATCACTTACTGCAATTGAGGCAAAAGCTCAATTACCTGATGGTAGCATTGCTCCGGATTGGACACTTTCTGATATTAATGGAGTAAGTCACAATTTGTATACTGACTTAAATGCAGGAAAAACTGTATTTATCGATGTTTCTGCAACATGGTGCGGACCATGCTGGTCTTACCACACGGGTGGTGCACTAGAAGCTCTTTGGACGGCACATGGCCCAACAGGAGGAACAGGAGTGAGTGCATCAACTACTAATGACGTTATGGTATATTTCATTGAAGGTGATGGAACTACCGGAACAAATGCTTTACATGGTATTGGTGGAATTGATGGAACTACACAAGGTGACTGGGTTACAGGTGTTAATCATCCGATCATCGACCCTGCTGCTACTGCCATCAATGCATTTAACTCAGCGTATGCGATCGGTTATTTCCCAACGATCTATATGATCTGTCCAAACAGAGTTATCAAAGAAGTTGGTCAAATTACTGCAGCAGCTTTATATACTGCAAAAGGTACATGTCCTGCACCAGCTGTTGCTGCTGCTGATGCAGCTTTATTGGCTAGTTTATCAACACCAACAGTTTGTGATGTGGCTACATTATCTACACGTTTACAAAACAACAGTACTACAACATTGACTTCTTGTACGATCATTGCAAAACAAGGAGCAACTACTGTAGCTACTTATCCTTGGTCTGGTAGTTTAGGAACTTATGCTTATGCTGACATTGCACTTGGTACAACACCAATTTCTGCAAACACAACGTTCACATACAGTATTACTACTGCTGATGCAATTTCTTCTAACAACACATCAACAGGAACAGTTAATTATTCTGCATTACAGGCTAACTCATCATTTATCACTGTAAAAATTACAACTGACCGATACGGTTCTGAAACTAAATGGAAATTGAAAAACTCTTCAGGTACAACAGTTGGTTCTGGCGGACCTTATGCTAATGCTGCTGCTAATGGTGCTTATCCGCAAACAGATGTTAACTTGACCTTACCTCTAGGATGTTACACATTTGAATTAACAGATGCTTATGGCGATGGTTTCACTGGAACATTTGGAAACGGTTCTGCAACTATTGTTGCTGCAGGAGTAAATGTAATTTCAGTTACCAGTTTCACTACTGACTTTTATTCTAACGCATACAAGATCATGACTACAGGAATTGATGAAAATCAATCTGTTGGTAATGTTTCTGTTTTCCCAAACCCTATCACTAACAATGCAACTGTTAACTTCAACATGGTTACAGAAAACAATGTTTCTATCGTGGTTGTGAATGCATTAGGACAATCAGTATTGAATGAGAACCTTGGTTCTATGCCAGCTGGTGATCAATCTTATTCACTTGACGCTACTAAATTAGAGAACGGTTTATATTTCTTAAACATCACTGTTGGAAATAACACTATCACTAAAAAAGTTGCTATCAACAAATAAAAATAAATAGTAGAAAATAAATCAGCTTTTGGTATGTTAATTGACATTCAAAAGCTGATTTATTTTTATATTTATCCTTCTAAACACTAATCTTATGAAAAAATTTATTTTTGCAGCAATCGCAATCTGCTTCCTGACTTCGGCTGCAGTTCAAACAGGAAACACATTGCCTTCTGCCGATGTGAAAGCTCTAGATGGCAAAACGGTAAACACGTCAAAATTCAGTAATGATGGCAAGCCTATGATCATCAGCTTTTGGGCAACCTGGTGCAAACCCTGCAAAAAAGAATTAGATGCTGTGGCAGAAGATTACGCTGAATGGCAAAAAGAAACAGGCGTAAAATTGATTGCGATCTCAACTGACGATTCCCGTAGTTCAGCAAAAGTTGCAACGGATGTAAAAAGTAAAGGTTGGGAATATGAAGTTTACCTGGACGAGAATCAGGATTTTAAACGTGCCATGAATGTCGGAGACATTCCTCACGTATTTATTGTTAACGGCAAAGGAGAAATTGTTTGGCAACACAATGGCTATGCTGACGGTGATGAAGATCACATGTATGAGATTCTAAAAAAAGTTGCTAAAGGAGAAAAAATAGATTAAAACCCTCTTTATAAAATTGCGTTGTGAGAAAAAATTATTTTAATTCGATCAGATCATCCGTACTCTTAAGCGGATTAGTATATAGCAGCATTTCTGTTGCACAAGTTACCTTAAACAATTTACCGAACCTTGGAGATGTGCATGGTAACTTTCAAGCCACCGCACAATATTATATTCCCGATTCAACTATTGGTGCACCTGACGTACCGGAGAAGATGTTGATGAATGGTTTTGCAAATATCATTTATACAAAAGGGAAATTTACGGCGGGGCTCCGATATGAGTCCTATTTAAATGGTCTTCAAGGTTTTGATGCTCGCTACCAAGGCAGTGGAATTCAATATCGCTTTGCATCTTATAAGTCGGATGCATTGGAAGTAACACTAGGAAATTTCTACCAGCAATTCGGGAACGGATTAGTTTTGCGGAGCTATGAGGAACGCGGATTAGGCTTCGACAATGCCCTTGACGGGATCCGTTTAAAATATGAAGTTGTAAAAGGACTCTATCTTACAGGATTAACCGGAAAACAACGTTCGTTCATGACTCAAGGTCCGGGTATTATCCGTGGATTTGACGGAGAAATGCAACTGAATGAATCATTCAAAAAATTATCAGAAAAAAAATTACGATTAACACTCGGCGGTAGTTTTGTCAGTCGATACCAAAAAGATGAAGACCCTGCCTTAAACCTTCCCCAAAATGTTGGTGCTTCTGCAGGAAGATTTGAATTGAATTATTTAGATTTCCATTTGAATGGCGAATATGCTTCAAAGATCAATGACCCGAATGCTGCGAATGGAAAAATTTATCGTCCGGGCGATGCGGAAATTCTTTTAGCAAGTTACGCTACAAAGGGACTTGCTATATCAGCAAGTGCAAGCAGAGCAGACAATATGAACTTCCGTTCCGACAGAGATGCATCCCTTAATAATTTGCTTTTAAACTATACGCCTGCTCTAAATAAAAACCATACGTATAGTCTGTTAACCTTTTACCCGAATGCTTCACAACCAAATGGTGAACTACAATTCTCAGGAGAAGTAAACTGGAAAGTAATTAAAAAGCCGACCTATAAACTAGACGTCACTTTTAATTATTCAGGATCAAATGATCTGGATACTACTCATCTGGATGTTGCTACCGACAGCACATTACAAGGTTATAAAACCAATTCTTTCGGAATGGGCAAAAATGTTATTTTCCGTGATTTTTATGTTGAGATCAATCAAAAATTTGGAAAGAAAATTAAAACCTCTTTGATGTATTCCTACCAAGTTTACAATAAGAGCATTATTCAAAAAGCAGGTTTTCCGATTATCTATTCGCATATTGTTGTTGCTGATATTTCATATCGCCTGAAAGGTGAGGGCACTGTTCGTGTTGAGTTGCAAAACTTATTTACCGAAGGTGACCATCAAAGCTGGGCGCAAGGAATGGTAGAATATACGGTCAACTCCAATTGGTTTGTTGCGGTTTTGGATCAATACAATTATGGAAACGAAGTTGTTGAGCATCGCTATCATTACCCAAATGCAACTGTGGGATATAATAAAAATGCCAACCGAATAACCTTGAGTTACGGAAAACAACGCGCAGGAATATTTTGTGTAGGAGGCATTTGCCGATTGGTACCGGCTTCCAACGGTATTACATTAACTGTTACAAGTAGTTTTTAAAATATTTCAGATGAAAAAGATATTATTTATTTCAATTTTTACAGCAACCCTTCTTGCTTCTTGTGATTATGAAAGCAATCCGTATCCGGAAAAAAACGAGAATTCGGCGGACACCACATCATGTGCGAGTCCTACATTTCCTACTGTTACTTCACATATCAAGAAAATATTGATTGAAGATTTCACAGGTCATACTTGCGGAAATTGTCCACGCGCTGCAATCGAATTACACGAGATCGATTCGATCTATCCCGGACATATAGTCGGTTTAGCAACACATGTTGGTTCATTTGCTGCACCAACACCTGGTTACTCAGGCTCACCTTCAACTGCTTTTACAGCTGATTACAGAACATCGGTTGGTGATGAATATGATGCAACTTTCGGAGCTTCTGATTTCGGATTGCCACAAGGCATGTTTAACCGAAAAGAATTTGATCCTATTGCTCAAACACATTTGAAATTTTTCCCAAATTGGAAAGCCTATGCAGCAAGTATAGTCTCGGAGGCTTCTGTTGTGGACTTGCAAGTAATGGCAGATTTTGATGCTTCTACCAGAAAAATCTGTTGTTCTGTAAAAGACTCGTTCTTAACCACCATGTCAGATACATTAAAAATGGTGGTATTGTTAACCCAGGACAGTATTATTGATTGGCAAGATTATATAGGAGTTATAACCTCAACTTATGTTCACCGCCATATGCTGCGCGATGCCATTACACCTTCGGGGGCTTGGGGCGAGTCACTGGCAAGTGGAGCAATACCGCTAGGAACAAAGCATATCAAAAAATTTGCATACACTCTTCCATCCGCATATAAAAGCATTCCTTGCGATGCCAACCAGTGTCATTTAATAGCATTTATCTATAAGGTACGGACGTACGAAATAATACAGGTAGAAGAAATAAAATTGACTCCGTAGGATCCTTTTTCTAATTATGCTAACGCCTGCACATAATGTGTGGGCGTTTGTATTTTAATTAACTTTACAGCAATGAAAAAAGTTTTTTACTTATTTATTTTTCTCCTTGCTTTTACATTCGCAACTCAGGCTCAAACCCGATTTAAGGCAGGAATAAAAGCAGGCATAAGCACCAGCCAGGTTGAGGGCGACACCTACGCAGGCTTCAACAAATTTGGTTTTGACGGAGGAGGCACACTCAATGCAAAAATAAATGAAAAATGGGCTGCCCAATTTGAAATTCTTTTTGTGCAAAAAGGAAGCAAACATATTGGAGATGCGAACAAAGGCGACTTAAGTTTTTATTTAATGGAATTGAACTATCTTGAAGTTCCGATCTTATTTCAATATCAGCAAAAGAAATTTACATTTGAACTTGGTCCAGGTTTCGGCTATTTAATAAATTCAAAAGAGTACGATTCAAACGGTAATATTTATAATGCAATACCTTTCAATAAAAAAGAAGTTAGTTTGAGCCTGGGAATTAATTATTTGATCTATAAGAACCTGGGGATGACCTGGAGATTCACCGAATCAATGCTCCCGATTCGTAAATATGCTTCCGGAGCTAGTTTCTGGTTCAACCCCGGACAACGTAACAATGTTTTGGCTTTTACATTAACCTATACATTTGGAAATGCAGAAACAGAATAAATATAAAATTGTGATTGCCATAACCGGTGCCAGTGGCGCTATTTATGCGGATGTCCTGTTTAAAAAATTACAACATTTAAAAGAGCAAATAGAAGCAGTTGGAATTGTGATGAGTGATAATGCAAAAGAAGTTTGGAAATTTGAACTCGGTAATTCCGAATATGAAAACTTACCTTATACAATTTATGACAAGTCTGATTTTTTTGCGCCCTTTGCTTCCGGTTCTGCAAAATACGACACCATGATCATTTGTCCATGTTCAATGGGAACACTAGCTCGTATTGCATCCGGGATTTCAAACGATCTGACAACACGCGCTGCTGATGTTATTTTAAAAGAGCGGAGAAAATTAATTATAGTAACACGGGACACACCGCTCAGTTTGATCCACATTAACAATATGAAAACGGTGACAGAAGCTGGTGCAATAATTTGTCCGGCCAGCCCTTCCTTTTATTCCAAGCCTCAAAATTTTGAAGATCTTGCCGCCACTGTTATAGACAGAGTGCTTGATCTTGCAGGGCTAGAGCAGAATACATTTCGTTGGGGAGAGAAATAACAATTCGATTGAATCAACTTTATTTATTTTAAAAAAGAATTTCTGCACGATTTTGAGGCTTACAAAAACTACAAAAAATCATATTTTTCTTTACCATTTTTTAACACAATTCATTGTGTAAAAAAAACAAATAAAAAGTAACTTTGTCCTTGATTTTTCGTTGAAGATCGAGTACTTTGGTTGTAATAAAAATAAGAGTGGTAACCCCTTAATACAAATCATATGTTTGAATTAAGTAAAAATATACTGCAAAAAGTGAGTTTTGATAAAGCGCTTTTTAGCAAAGAATTGAAAAAAGCTGTAAAATGGCTCAAACCCGATGAGAAAGCATTATTGATGATGTGGTGCTTGACAACATTCGGACATCAATACAAAGATGTGATCAATGAAGTTTATAAGAATGTTGTTAAATCTTAATAAACGCTATATTCCTTTTTAATCCTGCAAATTTTGTTCGCTTTACTGCCGAATCTTTAAACACACGCTTAAAGGTTTCTTCTGTAATTTCATACCAATCCTCCTTCTTCATTCCTATTAGTTCTGCATTCGCTTGAAAATGCGGCTCTGAATGAGGTTTTGAAAAACGATTCCATGGACAAACATCCTGGCAAATATCACAACCGAAAACCCAATCGTTAAATTTGCCTTTCAACTCATTCGGGATATTTTCTTTTAATTCGATGGTGAAATAGGAAATACATTTGCTTCCGTTTACAATATGTGGCGCCGTGATCGCTTCTGTAGGACAAGCATCCATACATTTAGTACACGTTCCACAATAATCTTTTATCGCGCCATCATATTCCAATTCCAAATCTATGATCAACTCCGCTATAAAATGAAAGGAGCCACTTGATTTGTTAATAAGATTGCTGTGTTTTCCAATCCAGCCCAATCCACTTTTTTTTGCCCATGCCTTATCCAAAACAGGCGCAGAATCAGTAAATGCGCGCCCATCCACTTCACCAATTTTTTGCTTAATAAATTCCAACAGTTGATTTAATTTATCTTTTATGACAAGGTGATAATCTTTGCCGTAGGCGTATTTACTGATCTTTGGAGCAGAAACATCCTCTTGCACTACAGAAGGATAATAATTGAGTAACAGGGAAACTACTGATCTGGCACCAGGCACAAGCAATCGTGGATCCAAACGCTTGTCGAAATAATTCTGCATATAACTCATTTGTCCATGCATATTATTATTCAACCAATTTTCTAAGCGGGGTGCTTCTTCTTCTAAAAATTCTGCTTTGGAAAAACCAATGTAATCGAAGCCCAGGCGTTTTGCTTCAGTTCTGATGAGATAAGTATTGTGGGAGATGTTCAATTGGTGATCTTTAAAATTTATTCATAAACCATTTGCTGCAATTGTTTCTCTATTCTGCTCCAAATGACAGAATCGAAACTGCATTTTGCGCGTTGTCATGTTGCGCCTGTCGAAACAGGTGGGCCGGCCTGCGCATACTCTTCGACACTTCGTCTGGCTCAGTGCAGGCTGAGTTCAGAGTGACCTACCCGCTTCAACATCCTAAACCTCCGACTAACATTGCGCGCTAACGGGCAGAAAGTTTAAATGTCGAAGGATGTTATTTCGAGCAGGGTCGAGAAAGTTTGCAAAGCCAAATAAAATTTTAATTCTTATTCCGTATCAAATAAACTTCCTTTTTGTCCACGTGGAATTTTCCCAAGGTGTTTATACGCAAGCTCTGTGGCCTCTCTTCCGCGTGGTGTGCGGACAAGATATCCTTCCTGAATTAAAAAAGGTTCGTATACCTCTTCTATCGTTCCCGCTTCTTCTCCCACTGCAGTAGAAATTGTGGTCAATCCGACAGGACCTCCCTTAAATTTTTCTATCAATGCAGAAAGGATACGGATATCCATTTCATCCAAACCATTTTTGTCAACGTTAAGTGCAGATAAACCTATGTGTGCAATTTCAAGATCGATAGATCCATTGCCTTTTATTTGAGCAAAGTCTCGGATTCTTCTCAGCAATGCGTTGGCAATACGAGGAGTGCCACGGCTTCTGCGTGAAATTTCATTTGCAGCATCTTCCTTAATCGGAACATTTAGAATACCGGCAGCACGGATAATAATTTTTTTTAGTAATTTAGAATCATAATAATTCAACCGTGAGTTTATTCCAAAACGCGCTCGTAAAGGAGCTGTAAGCAAGCCGCTGCGGGTAGTTGCTCCCACCAATGTAAAGGGATTCAATTTGATCTGAACACTTCTTGCATTGGGGCCGCTATCAATCATGATATCGATCTTATAGTCTTCCATAGCAGAATATAAATATTCTTCAACGATAGGACTAAGGCGATGGATTTCATCAATGAATAATACATCGTGTTCTTCCAGGTTGGTCAACAAGCCAGCAAGATCACCGGGCTTATCAAGCACAGGACCAGAGGTAATTTTAATATTCACTCCCAATTCGGCCGCAACAATATTTGCCAGAGTCGTTTTTCCTAATCCCGGAGGCCCATGCAATAGAATGTGGTCAAGTGCCTCACCCCGTTGCTTTGCAGCCTGAACAAATATCTTTAGATTTTCAACCACCTCAAACTGACCGGTAAAATCATCAAATTCTGCAGGACGCAATACTTTCTCAAACTCCTTTTCGGATGAGCTAAGATTCTCAGAATCGGGGTTTATGTTTGGGTTCATAAATAATTAGTTAGTATCATCTCGACTCCGCTCAATGTGACATTTACCTGTCAGTTCGAGCGGAGTCGAGAACAAAGGTGTCATGAGGTTTTATTTCAACATGATGCTTGTTTGTCCAACAATTACATCATCACAAATAATATCCACAAGATATTTTCCCGGGATAAAACCGCTAGGGCTTGGACATAAAACATCAACTGCCACTTCTTCGTTCTTATAATTTATATCTTGTTTGGCCGCATAATATCCTTTCGATCCATTGAATTTCACCATATTTCCTTCATCAGCAGATTTGCAAATCTCTTTTCCATCAGGCGATGTTAATCGCACATAGACCGGCTTCACACCCTTTTTAGCAATTTTATTTTCACCAATTACAAATGAAACTTTGATACGCTCTACACGGGAAGCCTTTGTTGTTTCAACTTCTTTCTTGCCGCCTGATTTAAACTTAACACCTTTCACTGTAGGGTTTTCAGCCTTTAAGATGGAACCAATATTAACTGTACTTTGCAAAGCATCCTTATCTTTTGTAAGTTGTGTGGTCACACCCTTTTCGGCAGTAAGATCTGCAGAAACTTTATCCTTTTCTGCTACAATTACTTTATTTAATGTATTTAACGAATCTATTTCAACAACAAAATGCTTCATGATCTTGCGCAACGATTCCGTCTCCTTACGAAGTTTTGAAATAATATACGCATCATCTTTATGTTTATCTGCCTGAATGATCAATTCGGCAATTTCAGCCTTTTTAGCATCCAGATCAGCCTGCACTAATTTGTCGGAAGTTTGCAATTTTGAATATTCGTCTTGTAATGCTAAAAGATCACCTTTCACATTATCGCGTTCCACAACAACTTCTTGCTTTTCTACAACCACAACATCAGCCCTGTTCTTTTCTTTCCACCAAAGCCATCCAAACACACCGTTTCCACCCAATAATAATATCAAAAGAATTATTAAAATTTTATTATTTGACTTTTTTTCTTCTTTATTCGTTTCCATATATAAATGATTGTTTATTTTCGACACACAAAAGTAATACTTTTTAGTCTTATCACACAAAAACTTATGCTGAATGACTTTATTTCACTGATATTTCCACAAGTATGTGTTTCATGTGGAAAAAGCCTGTACAAGAATGAGCATACAATCTGCACCTATTGCATTTATCACCTTCCAAAGACCAACTATCATCTGGATAACGACAATCCAATAGCAAAAATTTTCTGGGGACGAATAAATATTTATTCTGCAGCAGCTTTTTACGGATTTAATAAGGGCGGAAAGGTCCAGCATTTGATCCATCAATTGAAATATAAAGGACGTAAAGAGGTCGGTTTTACTGTTGGAAAATTATATGGCTATGAACTGAAAGAATGTGAAAGTTTCCGAACAGTTGACACCATCATCCCTGTTCCGTTACATGTAAAAAAGATCAAAAAACGAGGATATAACCAAAGCGAATCTTTTGCCGAAGGTCTTGCTTCCAGTATGGAAGTAAATACCGATTTCAAAACATTATTCAGGGCAAATGAATCGGAGACACAAACAAAAAAATCGCGATTCAGCCGTTGGCAAAATGTGGAATCTATTTTTCAATTAAGAGAAATCAATTCATTACAAGGCAAACATATTTTATTGGTTGATGATGTGATCACAACAGGTGCAACTTTGGAGGCCTGTGCACAAACTTTATTGCAAATTCCGGATATCAAGATCAGCATTGTTACCATTGCATATGCTAGCAATTAGCGGCCGTTTTCATCCTCCACAAAGGGGACAAGAAATGGGAAAGATCAATTTAACAATAGACTATTTTTTAATTCTCATCTTGAAGGAGATTTAGAGAGGCTTTTGTACCTTTGGCAAATATTTTTTACAATGGCTGAATCATTTCTCGTTTCGGGAACCACAAAAAAAGAAAAGTATGAATCACTGCTGCCTCAGATAAAAGCACTGACAGAAGCAGAAACTGATGTTATAGCCAATCTTTCAAATATAATTTCAGCCTTAAAATATGGATTGGATTTTTTTTGGGTAGGAATTTATTTTGTCAAAGGAGAACAATTGGTCTTAGGACCATTTCAAGGACCTGTTGCTTGTACCAGAATTGGTTTTGGGAAAGGTGTTTGCGGAGCGGCATGGAAAGAAAAGAGAACGCTAATTGTAGAGGACGTTGAGCAATTTCCGGGACATATTGCCTGCAGCAGTTTATCAAGATCAGAAATTGTGCTGCCGGCATTTGATAAAAATGGAGAAGTAAAATTGATCTTAGATATAGACAGCGAACAGCTTGCAACATTTGATGAAACAGACAGTATGTATCTTGAGCAATTAATGGAAATAATCAGTAGATGCTGCAATTAGTTGATTTGCAGAAATACCGATTTGTTGATTTACAATTAGACAATATTTAGAATATTACAGAATAAATACATAATGCCTCACTCAAAGTTTTATTTTTTAATAATTAGAACAATCCGCACATTTGCATATTTGCTTATTTGCACATTCATTTTTTCCTGCGCTCAGATCGTTGCTCCGGGTGGTGGAGCGAAAGACATTCTCCCTCCTCGAGTTTTAAAATATAGTCCGGATAGTGCTCAGCTTAATTTTGTTGCTAAAACGGTTGAAATAAACTTTAATGAATTTATCCAATTAAAAGATCTGAACAACCAGCTGATTATTTCCCCTCCGATGGAAAAAGCACCCAACATCACTATCAAAAATAAAACGTTAGACATCGAGTTGGATAATAATGAAAAGCTGAAACCAAGCACGACCTATTGCATTAGTTTTGGCAATGCTTTACAGGATCTGAACGAAGGAAATACGCTGGAGAATTTTAAATATATTTTTTCAACGGGGTCGTTCATCGATTCAATGAAATTAACAGGAAAAGTTCAGAATGGTTTTAATCTGGCAACAGAAAAAGGAGTTTTGGTAATGCTTTACAGCGATATGTCTGACAGTGTTGTATATAAAAGTCGCCCTGATTATTTTGCAAAAACGGAAAAAGACGGCACATTTCAGATCAACAATATTAAGGCAGGAAAATATAAATTGGCTGCTGTAAAAGATGCAAACTCAAATTACAAATACGATGGAGAAACTGAGAGTATTGGTTTTGCAAATGCTCCCATTGATATAAGCGAAAAACAGAATATTGTCATCGCCTTGTTTCAAGAGCCGGAAAAGAAAGTGTATTTAAAAAAATATGTTTACAATTCGTATGGAAAAGTAACATTACTTTTTAATCAAAATTCAAATACAGTAAAAATCAACAACCTTACTAAAAACGTTGATGTGACAGAGTATTTTGAAGATTCAAAAAACAAAGACTCTCTGACCTATTGGTTCAATAATTTTGAAAAAGATTCATTAAAACTTCAAATAATTATTGACGACAAGATCACTGACACATTGGAATTTAAAACGATCAAAAAGCAAGATGCATTGCGATCCAAACGGAATCCGCTGAAATTATCGTTACTCCTTAGTCCTGGTGGAAACCAAAGTTTTGATCTGACAGGTAATCTAAGCCTGTTGTTTAATAATGCTATTAAAAATTACAGTTCAGATTCCATATCCTTTAAAGAGGACACCATCGACATCAGTAAAAATTTAGGCTTTGCATTATTTGAAGAAAATTATTGCAGAATAAAACTGGAAACAAGATCATTGGAAAATTCAAATACAGGAGGAGTGATTCTTACTCGGTCACCTTTAAAATTCAAGGAAAACACAAATTATCATTTATTGATTCCTCCCGGTACCTTCACAGATGTATTTGGATTAACGAACGATTCCATCAAAGTTGATTTCAAAACGAGGGAGGAAAAATATTACGGCAGTGTAAAATTAAACTTGACAATTCCGGAAACCAAGGGGAATTATATCGTTCAGCTATTAGATGAACAAGATCGTGTTGTGAGAGAAGATAATATTCAAAAATCAACCATTCTTTCCTATGCGTATTTGTATCCGAGAAAATATAAATTAAAAATTATTTACGATGATAATTCCAATCACAAATGGGATACAGGAAATTATCTTAAACAGTTGCAGCCAGAAAAAGTAATCTATAATTCGGAGCTGATAAACATCCGTTCCAATTGGGATGCGGATCTGGTATGGAAGATTGAGTAATGACAAAAAAACCTAGGTTGCAGAAGCGAAGTGTGCGTGGTCATATTGAGCCTGTCGAAATATTTGCGATGGCATCCCACACTCATCGACACTTCGTCTGGCTCAGTACATGCCAAGCTCAGAGTGACGGTAACAATCGAAATTGGTCAGTTATAAATGGAAAGCAAATGGTCAAGCATAAATTTTTTATTTTATTTCAAAATCATCTGCATCCAACAATACCGGAAACATTTTTCTGAACTCAGATAAGTCGGAATAATTTAGAGTGATCGTTTCAATGTGTTCTTTTCCAGAAGGTATTTTACTGATCAGTTCTCCTTTGAAGTCAAGCATCATTGAATCACCGGAATGATAAATATCGTTCCCATCGGCACCAATTCTATTTGCACCAACAACGTAACTCTGATTTTCTATTGCCCGTGCTACCAACAATGATTTCCATGGATATGCCCGTCTTTCAGGCCAATTGGCAACATAGATCAAAACATCATACTCCAAATCAACTTCTTTGTTTAGTCCTGATTCGTGATTCTTGATTCTTGATTCTGTTTTTTTATTTCTGGCCCATACAGGAAAACGCAGATCATAACAAATAAGCGGACAAATTTTCCATCCTTTTAATTCAACTATTAATTTTTTTTGTCCGATCCCATAATGATTATCCTCATCACCCATTCGGAATAAATGTCTTTTATCGTAATAGCTGTAAGTACCGTCGACATTCATCCATACAAGGCGGTTGAAATATTTTTTACTTTCTTCACAAATAAAACTTCCTGCAATTACTGCATTTTTTTCTTTTGCTTTTGTTCGCATCCAATTGATGGTTGAGCCATTCATATCTTCTGCGAACTTTTCAGGGTGCATGCTAAAGCCGGTTGTAAACATTTCGGGAAGAACTATCAGATCCGTTTGTTCAACAATAGACCTAATTTTTCCGGAAAACATTTCGATATTTTTCTCTTTGTTTTCCCAATGCAAGTCGGATTGGATAACGGTAATTCGAAGGTCGTTCATAAGGATTCTCTTAAATCTTATTCAGAATTTCTGCAGCTTTTTCCAGAGTCTCCTCTTTTTTAGCAAAACAAAAACGCAATACATGATTATCTTCTTGCTCATGATAAAAAACTGAAATCGGGATAGCGGCAAGTCCAAATTCTTTTGTGAGGCGGATAGCGAAATCGGTATCTTTTTCGGAGCTTAATTTTTTATAATTCAGGAGCTGAAAGTATGTTCCGGCAGCAGGAATAAATCCGAATTTTGAGCCTTTGATCAGGTTGATAAAATAATCCCGTTTCTGCTGGTAAAAATTTCCAAGCTCCAAATAATGATTCTTTTCTTTTAAAAATTCCATTAAAGCATACTGGATCGGAGTATTACAGGAGAATACCAAAAACTGATGCACCTTGCGGAATTCTGTCATTAGATTTTTTGGTGCCAGACAATAACCCATTTTCCAACCTGTAGTATGATACGTTTTTCCGAAAGAGGAAATGATAAAACTCCGTTCTGCCAGAATAGGAAAGCGGGCAACACTTTGATGCTGTTGTTTGTCAAAAATTATGTGTTCATAAACTTCATCACTTATTATAACAATATCAGTTCCTTTGATGATCTTTTCCAACATTATCATGTCGGCAACACTCATCACACTTCCGGTAGGATTATGCGGTGTATTGATGATGATCATTTTTGTATGATGATTAATTACCCTTTTTACTTTTTCCCAATCAATCGTATAATCGGGCGCTTGCAACTGCATATAGATGGTCTTTCCACCATTCATTTCAATTGCAGGCTGGTAACAATCGTAAGCAGGTTCAAAAATTATCACTTCATCGTCTTCGCGAATTATCGCTGAAATAGCTGTATAAATGGCTTGTGTACCACCTGCTGTAATTGTAATTTCAGATTCCGGATCATATTTCGCTCCATATAATTCCTCTGTTTTTTGAGCCAACATCTCACGAAGGCCTATTATTCCAGCCATTGGAGCGTACTGATTATTTCCGGCCTTCATGTATTTGTTAACAAGAGCAACCAGTTCTTCGTTACAGGAAAAATCGGGAAATCCTTGAGAAAGGTTGATTGCATTGTTGTCGGCAGCCAACTTACTCATCACTGTAAAGATGGTTGTCCCAACATTCGGCAGTTTACTATTGATCAAATTTGGATAATGCATAGCGATCTATTTTAAGGTTTAAAGTTAGAAAGTTCTGTTGGTTTGATATCTACTCTTGAAAATTTATTATTTCCATAAAAAGTTTACCTTTGCGGACTAAATTTTTAAAAATTCACAAAATGATGATTGAAAACAACGCGGTAGTTTCAGTAAACTATACATTATCTGTAAAAGACACAGGTGAACAAGTAGAACAAACCAGTATTGAGCATCCTTTCTTATTTATATTCGGGACAGGTGGTTTGCTTGAAGATTTTGAAAATAATTTACGTGGAAAAAAAGCGGGCGATGTGTTCGATTTCTTTATTGAGCATGCTCGCGGATATGGTGTTCGTGACGAACAACATGTAGTAATGATCCCAATGGAAGCATTTATTGGAGAAGATGGAAAATTTGATGAAGAAAACGTAAAAATTGGTGTTACTCTTCCTATGGTTGATAATGACGGAAACCGTTTATATGGCAAAGTAATGGAAATTACTGCTGAACACGTAAAAATGGATTTCAATCATCCTTTAGCAGGTACAGATCTACATTTCAAGGGAGAAGTTTTGGAAGTTCGTCAAGCCACAGAAGATGAATTAGCTCATGGGCACGTTCATGGCGAGCATGGCCACCATCACTAGAAATTAATTTCTCTAAACACTCTTCGACTCCGCTCAGAGTGACATTTCAAAAGGAAAGTCATGCTGAGCGGATTTGAAGTATTTGGTATTATCTAATCTTCTATTCAGGATGCTAAGTCTGAGAACGCCTTCGGAAAAAGAGTTTTTCCAAATTAAAAATTATATTCAAGCCTTTGAGTTAGACGATCGTATTCTTCAGCGACTAGAATTCATTTCTGCCTTCCGGAATGAGGAGTTGGTTGGCTTTGGCAGATTACGGCAGCACTCTGACTGCATCGAATTGTGTTCGTTGGGTGTTGTGACAAAACACCGCAGACAAGGAATCGGAAAGGCAATCGTTGCCGAACTCATTAATCAATCAAAATCTTCCATCCATTTAGTTTGTATCATCCCTGATTTTTTTGCCCCGTTCGGATTTAAGGTCATCGAAAAATACCCAACCGCCATTCAGGATAAGCTGAATTACTGCACTCAGGAATTGATCGTTCCTGAAACATACGTGGTACTGCAATTGCCAAAATAATTGTTTTCAAAACCCCTTTCCTCATCACGTTTTTTATGCTTTCCATCAAAAAAAATTTTTTATGGCTCTAATGAGTTTAAATAGGAATTCAAAGCTTTAGTTAAAATTTATACAGTATTTAAACAACTATATATAAACTGTTATATATGATATATAAAATTTTATAGCGATTTAATTGCGCCTTATTAACATTTTCCATAGTTTTGTTCCGTTACTAACAAAAAAGGTTGATATATGAAAAAATTAACTTCTGATGAATACGATCAACTGCCAATAAGAGGTAAAGGTCGCAGTTCTAATGTATTTAACTCAATCGTGAACCTGCAAATAGGGGAAGCTTTATTAATTGAACAAAAAGATTGGAAAAGGAAAGCGAGTCCGAGTACCTTGGTTCGGTATATCGAAAAAAATCATGACATGCGATTTACCTGTGGGTCACTTGCAGGTGGTGGAGGTTGGGCTGTGCGTCGGATTGGTGAAATAAAGAAAGAAGCATTACATAAAGAAGCTGCAAAAACAATTGAAAATAATATTCCCGGTGCAGAACGACTGCAATTGAAATCCGACCTGGTGGTATTTTACCTTGGCAGGATGGCATTTCATAAGATTGAGCGTATCGAAGATTCCATCAAAGCATCCGTTGGTCATTTTTGGAAAAGCGATAGTAGTATTGTAAAAGAATTATTTTACGAGATCATTAAAAGCCTGGAAGAACAAGGTCATATCGTAATTGAAAACGAAAAGACCTATATCCCGCTAAGACGAAATTAATTTCCGATCTATACTTGATAAAACAGCAAGGGTAAGAAAAACGTTGGTACATCTGATCGGACAGATCGCTTATAAAAAAAGCTGTCTGGAAACTGTCATTAATGATCTCGCATCATGGAAAAACAAGGAATTGGTGAAAGATGCATTAGAAGAGATCATTGATGTGCATCATCGTTATCGCAACTTCGCAGTCAAAACGCAGGAAGAAGCAATCGAATATATCGAGCACTCCGGATTAGCATCACTGCTTGAAAAATAAGGGAAAGAATTTTTTTAAGAACACAACTTATTTTAATACTGCAAATTCAAATCCGTTTTCCTTGGCATATTTAATGAATCTCGGCAAGGCAAATTCCATATTTTTTTGAGCCTTATGGCTATCGTGGAAAACAATTACAGAACCATTCCTGACATTGTCGGTTACATTTTTCAAACATTGTTTCGGGCTCGTTCTTTTGTCATAATCTCCACTCAGAACATCCCACATGATCACCGAATATTGTTTTGAGATCAGGGTCAATTGCGATTTTTTTATTCTTCCATAAGGAGGCCGGAACAATTTTGTATCTATCAGTCCGGCACATTTAATAACATTGCGGATATATTCATTCCCATGTGTCTTCCATCCTTTTAAATGGTTGAAGGTATGATTTCCCACTGCATGTTTTTCATCCAGGATACGTTGAAATATTTCCGGATTTTTTGAAACATTTTCTCCAACACAAAAAAAAGTTGCCCTCACATTTTCTTCTCTCAAAATATCCAAAACAGATGATGTAACAATAGGAACAGGGCCATCATCAAATGTCAAGTAGATCTTTTTTTCATTCGCAGGCATTCTCCAAATTGCTTTAGGATATATTTTCCTGAGAAGGAAGGATGGGCGAACGATATACATGTTATAAAAATAGTAATAAAGTTTAGTTCAAAAAAAACGCTCTTGAAAATTTCAAGAGCGTTCATTAAATTATTTTATTGTTCTTGCCTTCCGCGCTGAGGAGTTGGCAAATTATACTCTTGCACCAATTTTAAATATCGGTTCTCAAAATCTTTCGCCAAAGCAGTTTGTTTAAAATAGTTAGCAAAAGAAAGTAATTGTTCCATAATGCCCTGAGCTTGTTTTAAGTCTGGAGCATACGATCCAAGTTCACTTCTATCTAAAGCGTATACGTATCTGATAGTATTTTCATAATTGTCGAACAATCTTTTTGAAAGCGTATTTGCTTTGTCGTTTGCTCCGGCTTGATAATAACCCAAAGCGATGGTATATAATGTTGCATCAATTGGAACATTTTCAAAAGGAGTTACTTCCAGACATTTATCCAACACTTTAATTGCCTTGTCTTTTTTTCCCTCTTCAATTAATACAGCTGCAAGTGTTCCGGCACGCTGACGGGTATTCAAAGCACATGAACTTAAAAATACATTATCAAGGAATGTTCCTTTTTTCTCCATACCGCCCCAAACAAATTTATTCATGTAATTATCATACATGATATCTGTTGCAACACGTGTTTCCTGCTGAGATTCTTGTTCGCTTTGTTTGATCGGTACCAAACGATAAGCAAATCCCTCCAATTGTAAATATGGCGCCAGGTTCAAGTATGAACTTGCCGGAGCTGTTGCTGCGAAATAGATAGGACGTTTCCAATCATTATGAGCAAGCAGATCCAAAATCATCACATCATTCTTTTGAAGATAATTTCCGGATGGTGTCCAGTTGATACTTTTCACGATACGGTTTGCCAAGGATTTAGGAACAGTTCCATTATTTACCACAGTAGCACTGTCGACAGGAACGCTCATATTCTTTGATGGGAAGAAATTATACCATGTTTCTTTTGACACCTGAACCTTATGGTCAAAATCATCGTGTTTCACAAACTCGATAAGATCTTTTACATTGATAAATGCATCGATCTTTTTACCCTGATAATTGCTGAATAAAACAGCCTCCCGTGTTCCTTGACGGTATTGGTCTTTTGTAAAAGAAAAAGGAACAGGATCGGAATCGTAAGCCTTGTGGACCATTTGATCGATATACCAATCGGTGTTAAGAAGTTCGAGACAGATCACACGCACATCTGTACGGATGCCTTCTACTTCCTGAGCATACCAAAGCGGGAAAGTATCATTATCGCCATTGGTAAACAATATGGCATTCTTGGCGCAGGAATTCAGATAATTGGCAGCAAAATCTCTTGCAATATAACGACCGGAACGATCGTGATCATTCCATTCTTCTTTCGCCATTATGGTAGGAACTGCCAACAAACAAGCTGCAGTTGCTGCAACAGCGCTTGTGGTCTTATTCATATATTTTCCAAGTAATTCAAAGATCGCCAATACACCAATGCCGATCCAAAAGGCAAAAGCATAGAACGAGGCCGCATACGCATAATCACGTTCACGCGGCTCCATGGGCTTTTGATTCAAATAAATTACAATTGCTATTCCTGTAAAGAAAAATAACAAACCTACAACAGCAGCATTGTGTTTATCTTTTATGATGTGATAATATAACCCTATCAATCCTAGAATAAATGGAAATCCATACAAGAGATTTTTTGCCTTGTTATTTTCGGCTCCATCAGGTAAACTAGCCTGAACACCAAGCTTCGGATTTTCAAGAACAGGCAATCCGCTCATCCAATTTCCTTCGGTAGCATTCCCGTGGCCTTGGATATCATTTTGACGTCCGATAAAATTCCAAAAGAAATAACGCGAATACATTTGTCCTAATTGGTAGACAAAAAAGAATTTTAAATTCTCAGCAAATGTTGGTATCTCAGCAGATACATGTTCTCCTGTTTCACGATCAAGAATCGTTTTGTGTTTATAGTTTCTCGGATTCGTCCATCGGCGATAACCGGCAATATGCTGTGATTGATCGCTCCACATGCGGGGAAATATAGTACAAAAATCTTCATCGTAAACACGCACAGAGCCTTTACGGTCGTCACTTATTACATATTTTCCTTTTTTAACATCTTGAATGTAGACAGGGTTTCCATCTTCATAACCTGTGACAGGCGCAGAAAAATATTGACCATAAGCAATTGGCCATGTACCATATTGTTCACGGTTCAAGTACGACAATAAGTTAACGGCATTTTCAGGATTATTTTCATCCATCGGAGGGTTCGCCTGTGAACGAATAACAAGGATCAGGAAAGAAGAGTAGCCTATCAATATCACAGTGAAACAAAGGATCACAGTATTCATAATTGGTTTCACTTTTTTAGCCGTGTATTGTAAACCCCATACGATTCCGCCAATCAGTAAAATACCATAAATGATGGTTCCGCTGTTAAACGGCAAACCCAATGTATTGACAGCAAACAACTCAATTTTTGCAGCAAGTTTTACTACCATTGGAATAATTCCACCTTGAATTCCACCAAGAATAACAATAGAAATTATCCCGGTAACGATCAGACTTTTTGTTGTGATCTTTTGATTTTTTTTGAAATAATAAATAAATACGATTGCCGGGATAGCCAATAAATTCAGCAAATGGACACCAATTGAAAGTCCCATTAAATAGGCAATAAGAATGATCCAGCGGTCGGCATGCGGATTTTCATCCACTTCACGTTCCCATTTTAAGATCGCCCAAAAAACGATGGCAGTAAAGAAACTCGACATTGCGTATACTTCGCCTTCAACAGCTGAGAACCAGAACGAATCACTAAAAGTATAGGCCAAAGCACCAACAGCACCTGCACCAAAAACTGCATACATATTAGCGGTGGTAAATTCTTCCCCTTTTGCAACAATTTTGCGTGCCAAAGCGGTGATGGACCAAAATAAAAATAATATCGTGAATGCACTGCACAAAGCCGACATAGCATTGATCATCATACCCACTTTTGCGGTATCACCAAAGGCAAATAAGCTAAAAAAGCGACCGATCAAAAGAAACAAAGGAGCACCGGGAGGGTGACCAACTTCCAGTTTATAAGCACAAGCGATATACTCACCACAATCCCAAAAGGATGCAGTAGATTCCATGGTACTTAAATATGTAAAGGCCGCAATAAGAAAGATGAACCAGCCGATGATATTATTAAGCCGCTGATAATTAGTGATGTTATTCATATTTTTTCTTTTAAAAATTGGTCTATTTAACGCTTGCGAAGATAATTAATAAAATGAACTAGGTTGACTTTTCAGACCCAAATTTTGTTAAAGATATTTAATGCGGAATGATTCTTATAAGGCAATGGAAACAGCTAAACTATCCGGTATTTTTCATTTTCTGAGCATTATAATTTATCAGAGAATTTAATTTTTTCTAAATGCGTATATGGAAAATTGTGAATTTCAGACAATATTTTTTAGCATAATTCCAATTCTGAACTAATAAATTCTGCTAAAAAGGGGCGTAAAACCTTGAAGATTTCAAATAAAATTTTGAGTGTTAAAAAAATTTATTATTTTTGCATCCCGAATCGCCGAAAGGTGAGGAAAGATTGTCTGATGGTGTAACTGGCAACACGTCTGTTTTTGGTACAGAAGAGTCTAGGTTCGAGCCCTAGTCGGACAACATAATAAAACACTAAGCCCTTGACTTTCAACAGTTAAGGGTTTTTTGTTTGGGTGTTTTCCCCACCTATTCCCCACAATGAATGTAGGAATACTTTTTATCGATTTTTGGAACGTTTATAAAAGTTAGTTTTTCTTAAGGTCTTAAAATATACTTGTAGGAGATTCTTTCATTATCCTGGAAATTTCACATCATCAGCCCCCGGAAGATCGGAAATTTCATACCTCCCTCTTAAACGGTGGAAAGCTTTTTAAAATCAATATCTTTAGGTAATATTTGCTGGGGGCAATTTTTTTCGATCAAATGTGGTCTCGCTTGGCGATATTTCCAGATGCTACAGGTAACTTTAATAATACAAATACATATTTTTTTGAAAACGGGGAAACTTGCAGTTTGATAATGCAAGTATTTCCTTATAATGTTATGAATGCTATTGTTAATCAAATGAATCAGGATTTTACAAAAAAAAGTGCAAATTCTTGGATTAAATTTGGTAAGAAAAATATAGTTTTTGTTATAAACAAACAAGAAAATGGTTTCATTCTGTTTACTAAATACGAAGAAAAATAGAGGAGATAGAGATCCACATAAATATTCAATAAATAAATTTCATAACACAAATGAAAAAAACACTCCTATTCCTTTCCTTAATATGCATTTCAAGCATTATTACGGCACAAGTAAAAGTAAACCAAAATGCAGCGAACTCGGCAATCAATACCAGCTCTGCCTTTATGGACGCTTCCAGCAGTCCCTTGTGGAATGGTACCACCTATCGGAACAACCTACTCATGGAACTTTGGAGACGGAAATAATGGCTCCGGAGCAAGTGTATCGCATACTTATCCAAATCCCGGTTCATATAATGTAACACTTACTGTGACAACTGCGGCCGGTTGTGTTTCAAGTGTTACAAATACAAATTACATTTTCGTATATGCTGCTCCAATTGCAGGATTCAGTTCCTCTCCAAATCCGGCTTCTTCTACTTCACCTGAAGTTACTTTTTCAGATATGTCTTCATGGTGCTACTAGTTGGGAATGGGATTTTATTTATCCATCAGCAGGATCCTTTACAAGCACGGCTCAGAATCCAACCTTCAGTTATTCTGCAACAGGCACCTATACTGTTCAACAGGTTGTTACAAATGCTGCGGGATGCACAGACACAGCATATAACTCAATTGAAGTTATTCCTGAATATGTATTTTACGCCCCAAATGCATTTAGCCCGACCAATCATGACGGCTTAAATGATACTTTTAAACCTCTGGGGATTGGTTTTGATATTGATAATTTTGAGATGATGATCTTTGATCGCTGGGGAAATTTAATTTACAGAACCACTGACCTAAACAAAGGGTGGGACGGAAAAGCAAATGGAGGAGCAAATATTGCTCAAGAAGATGTTTATGTTTGGAAAGTGAACACTCGGGATTTTTCTGGAGCAGATCATCATTATATTGGTCGCGTTACAATTGTAAAATAATAATTTATTCATTGAAAAAAAGTCCCTTGTGAACAGTTTTCCAAGGGAATTTCAATTTATTAAATATCAGAATTTTGCCTGCGATTTTTAGTTTTACTATATTTGATACATGAAAAAACACCTGCTTCTTTTTGTTATCATACTCTTGTCATCATTCGGGTTTTCCCAATCAAGAACTTTTACAGGCAAACCTATTTATCAGATCCATACAAAAAGAGCGGGAGTATATTTAGGGACAACTATTGTGGAATTATTTCCGAACATTGCTCCTATGCATGTGAGCAATTTTGATAGTCTTGTAAGCTTTCAATATTACGATAGCACCGCTTTCCATCGTGTTATCCCCGGGTTTATGATCCAGGGAGCTGATCCAAATTCCAGCCATGGCGATATTGCTACTTGGGGAAATGGTGATCCAAGCCAACCTACCGTTAATGCAGAATTTAGTGCGGCTAAACATTTAAGAGGAATACTATCAGCAGCAAGAGATACTTCCATCAACAGTGCTAATTCACAATTTTTTATTTGCGTAGCACCTGCTGCATGGTTAAACGGACAATATACTATTTATGGACATGTGACTTCCGGCATGGATATAGTGGATACTATTGTGAGCGCACCACGTGATATTAATGACAATCCCTATCAAAAAATAGAAATGTTCATTACCTATATCGGATCAAACGATACTGTCCCGAATGCGCCAATATTAAACCTACCGGTTTCGGGCTCTGCAAGTGCTTCAACAGCCAGAGCATTAAAATGGTTCGCAGAAAGCGATGGAATTATTTATCACGTGGAGGTGTCGACCGACTCTCTGTTCTCCACGTTTTATAAATCTGTAGATGTTGGAACAAATGCATATACTGTAACCGGATTATCGGCATCAACAAGGTATTATTGGAGAATAAGAACAAACAATGGAGGGCATTTTAGCACGTATTCTACAGTCTGGAATTTTCTTGTTTCAGGGCTTGGTATCGAAAATTATGCTTCATTAAATAAAATAAATGTTTCACCCAATCCTAGTAAGGGACAATTTTTATTTTCAAATTTAGAAACCGAAAGCAGTATTGAAATTTTTGATGAATCAGGAAAGAGTATTTTGAAAACTTTTTCAATAAATAATTCCTGTACAATTGATCTAACAAAAAAATCAAAAGGAATATATTTGTATCAAGTAACAAATGCTAAAAACCAAGTTCAACAAGGGAAAATAATAATTCAATAATCCACCACAGAATACAAAGATAACCAGAGATTATTTTTTATTATTTTCTGTGAAAATCTGAGAAATCTGTGGTAAAACAAAATCAATTATGAAAAAAGCACTCTTCATCTGCCTGATCTCCATCTTAACCTACACCAATGCCAATGCACAATTGATGTCACTGGGATTTGTAAAGAACTGCATGACCTATAACAGAACGGCCTACACGAATGAGTTGTTCAGGAAACATTATTTTGTTGTGGAAAATGCTGTGAAAACAGCGCAAAACGAGCTGTTAGTTGGCGCCACTTCTTATTCAAATGACCAAAATCCCGCTAATGGTGAGATCAAAGTTTTGTCATTGATCAAAGATGACAAACAGATCACCGAAATTTCATTTGTGAACGGACAAAAAAATGATTTTTCAAAAAACTTTACTGAAGTTTATAATCAGATGGTTTCATTCTTTAATAATCAAACATCATTTAAAAGCAGTAAATACAATGTGGATGTTACTAAATTCACCAAGGACAAAGTATTTTATTATGTCTACAAAATAAAAGAGATTCAGATAATTGTAGTAGCAAATTATAAACTAGACGATATTTATTTTAAATAATTTCAAAAAAATAATTCTGTACTTCAAAAAAACTATTTCCCGGTAAGCAACTTGAATCCCTTACCGTGAACATTTATAAGCTCTACTGATTCATCCTCCTTCAGATATTTTCTGAGTTTCGCAATGTAAACATCCATACTTCTTCCATTGAAATAATTATCATCATTCCAAATAGATTTTAAGGCGAAATTTCTATCCAATACTTCATTGGCATGCAGACAAAGTAATTTTAATAATTCAGCTTCTTTAGTGGTAAGCTTATGCTGTACACCTTTAAATTCCAATACTTGATGTTTATGATCAAATTTATATTTACCAATTTCGAACTCTTCCTGCTCAGAATTTTTGGAGGATTTGTTTTCTGTCCTTCTTAAAATTGCTTTGATGCGCATCAATAATTCTTCCATTGAGAAAGGCTTTGTAATGTAATCGTCGGCACCAACCGAAAATCCCTCTAGTGCATCTTCCTTCATGGATTTTGCAGTTAAAAACACAATAGGAACATTGGCATCCAGCACCCTTATTTCTTTAGCTAATGTGATACCATCTTTAACAGGCATCATCACATCCAAGATACAAATGCCGAATTTATCTTTCGAAAAAACATCATAGCCTTGTTTCCCATTTATCGCCAAGACCGTTGAATAACCTTTTGCTTCAAGATATTCTTTCAAAAGACTTCCTAAATTAGGATCATCTTCAACCAATAATACTTTCGTTTTTTCCATGATAATAATTTTTATTTTCGATTTAATTTGTTGCATTAAAAGGCAAATACAATGTAAATGTACTTCCTTTACCCAATTCAGACTCCACTTTTATAGAACCTCCATGTTTCTCAACCACCGCTTTTACATAACTCAACCCTAATCCAAATCCCTTTACATTATGAATATTCCCGGTGGGTACACGATACATAGTATCAAATATCCGTTTTTGATTTTCTTTACTAATTCCTATTCCATTGTCCTGCACAGAAATAAATACCCCTTCATCATCGCTGCGCGTGCTCACTGATATTTTAGGGTTTTCATTCGAATATTTCAAAGCATTATCGATCAGATTAAAAAGGATATTAGTAATGTGAACTCTATCCGCATTTACAATGTGTTTGGAAGCATCCAAATGTGAAGTGATCTGCCCCTCTTTGTTTTCAACTTGCAGTTTAATATTTGTAAATGTCTGCTCTATCATTGTATGGATATCAATATTCTGAATTTTCAGTTTGAATTCCCCCTTATCTAAAATGGCAGTTTGTAAAATATTTTCAACGAGTAAACTCAACCGCTTATTTTCATCCCCGATCATTTTTACATAATTGCGGGTCCTATCCTGAGATTTTTCCACCGACCTATCATTCAACACCTCAACAGCTAAAGAAATAGTTGAAATAGGTGTTTTGAACTCATGCGTCATGTTACTGATAAAATCATTCTTGATCTCAGATAATTTTTTTTGTTGAAAGATGGTAGAGATGGTATAATAAAACGAGAATATAAGAGCCAGCATAAAGGCTAAAGAGACAAATAACAACAACCACATGGAACTCAATAAATAATGACGTTGGTTAGGAAAATAAACAGATAAAAACTGAGGTTTGATAAAAATATTATCCGGTGAAAGATTTATCTTAAACGGGGATTCAAATATTTTTTTCTCTCTATCAGAGATCTTCATCGAATCCGCCGGAGGAAATTTAGAGTTTGCTATGCCAAAAAAAAATTTTGCAGAAACTCCCTTCTGCAATAACTCAAAATTTAACACCGAATCAATAAGTAAAGTGTCCACCTTCGGAGCAAAGCCATTGTAAACATTAACACTTATCAATTCATCAAAAATATCATTCACCATAGAATTTTTATGCGTGATCCAATTCTGATTCGAACCGGAAGTAAATTGTTGAAAAAAAGACGGTCCGTCTGTTTTAATACGCGCATCAAAATTTCCGGAGGCGGTATCGCTTGAATATTCTTTTTGCCGACTCTTTTTTACTGCAACACCATTTGAATCTGAAGCATATTCTTCAATAATTTTCACATTGACATTGCTATTTTTCAGGAAATAATTTGTTTTATCATTCAATGAATCACTAACAACCTGCTTATTTTTTACTAATGGATTTCTCAAACTTGCAGTAACGATACCTTGTTTCCTTAAATTAAATTTTCGGGTAATGCGGGCAGCTGTAGATTGTTTTTCAAGACGTAAAACAACATTGTTCAAGGCTTCATTGACACTTTGCTCAAAACGCTGTTCACCCAAGGTAATAGCATTATTTACCCAATAGATCTGAATGGCAATTAAACCTAACAAAGCCAAGCTTGCCATGAGGGTGATTCTACGAATATTTCCTTTATTGATCATTAGGGTATACAAAAATAAGCCTTTCACATATGAAGGTCTTGCCCTTAACATAATTTAACAGAGATTAACATCGTGTTAACACCTATTTCCTGAAAAGCAATATATCTTTGCTTTAGAAATTTCTACAGAAAATTTATTTATAGAAAAATCGTTTTCAAAAAAATGTGTTTGTTTAGTAAAGATCATTGTTAATTGATGCTTCAACATTCCCACCGGATGGATTTCGTGCAGATTAACAATGAAAAAAGAGGTTCTGAAGAGAACCTCTTTTTATTTACGATAATTTAGTATTTTTACAACACTATGCTATCTATCAAAAACTATATTAACGGTGAACTAATCGCTCCGGTTGGAAAATCCTACATCGATAATTATAATCCGGCAACGGGAAAAGTATATTCACTCATCCCTGATTCGGATGAACGTGATGTAGAATTAGCCACGCAAGCTGCTTTAAAGGCCTTCCCATCCTGGAGCAACACACCAAAAGCGGAGCGCTCACGCATCATGCTTTCCATCTCCTCTTTGATTGAAAAAAACCGGAATCGTTTGGCAATTGCTGAATCAACGGATAATGGGAAGCCAGTTTCATTAGCTAAAATGGTTGACATTCCACGTGCTGCAGAAAATTTTCATTTTTACGCAACAGGTATATTACACTTCGCTTCCGAAAGCCATTCAATGGAAGATACTGCGATCAACTATACTGTGAGAACTCCGGTTGGTGTTGCAGGTTGCATCTCACCTTGGAATTTACCACTCTATTTATTTACATGGAAGATTGCTCCGGCAATTGCAGCAGGAAATTGTGTCGTGGCGAAACCCTCCGAAATTACACCCATGACAGCTTATTTGCTTTCAGAACTATGCATCGAGGCCGGTTTACCAAAAGGGGTCTTAAACATAATTCATGGCTATGGACATAAAGTAGGTTCAGCGATTACATCACATCCGGATATTCCCCTTATCTCTTTTACAGGAGGAACAAAAACAGGAGCTGAAATTGCAAGAGTTGCCGCTCCGATGTTCAAAAAATTATCATTAGAACTTGGCGGAAAAAATCCGAACATCATTTTTGCAGATTGCGATTTTGAAAAAATGATGAAAACAACTTTACAGTCCTCCTTTTCAAACCAAGGGCAGATATGTCTTTGCGGCTCACGCATTTTAGTTGAACGTTCAATATACGAGAAATTTAAAACTGAATTCGTTGCTCACGTACAAAAAATGAAAGTCGGAGATCCTGCAGCAGAAGATACCAGATTAGGTGCTGTTGTTTCTAAACCTCATATGGAAAAAGTTTTATCGTATGTTGAATTGGCGAAACAAGAAGGAGGAAAAGTACTTTGCGGTGGGGTTCAGGTGAAGCTGGAAGGAGCATTTTCTGAAGGATATTATATCGCTCCAACAGTTATTGAAGGCTTAACATATAATTGCAGAACTAACCTGGAAGAAATTTTCGGACCGGTTGTAACTATTATGCCTTTTGATACAGAGGAAGAAGCATTACTTTATGCAAACGCTACCCAATACGGTTTAGCATCTACTGTTTGGACAGAAAATCTAACACGTGCACACCGTATCGCAAATAATATACATGCCGGAATTGTATGGATAAATTGCTGGTTGTTGCGCGACCTCAGAACTCCATTCGGAGGAGTAAAAAGTTCGGGAGTTGGACGTGAAGGTGGTTTTGAAGCACTTCACTTCTTTACGGAGCCAAAGAATGTTTGTATAAAACTGAAATAGCATTTTACTATAATTACTCAAAGGTCATCGGTTATATATTAAAATATGGCTGATGCCCTTTCTTTATTTTGGAGCACTATTTTTAAAAAATTGCTTTTTCCATAAAAAATATTCGTTTTTATAATTCTTTCTAATTTTCATGAATTTTTATTCTAATAAAACACACACCATTCTCTGCATTTTCACAACTTTCACCTGGTATCCCAAACGCATTCTGATTCATTTTTCACAACAGAAACATTTTCTGCGATTACCCATGCGATTCAATACAGATAAGCCTTTGCGTGTGGATTAGTTCAATCCTGATAAAAAATCATATGGATCAAAGCCTAATTAATATGACTTAAGTCACAAAGCAAACCCTTGATACCATTGTCAAAACAAACAAATGTCATATTTTTTTTTCATATTAATTATTACATTTAGCACAAAAAAACAAACAGCTTGTTAAAATTTTAAAAACGGTTTTACTTTTTAAATAAACATAACATGAAAAAACAAATACTCCAAATTTCATTTCTTTGTCTACTATTATTTACATTTCAAAATGTAAAGGCACAATGTACTCCGGATCTTAGCCCCCCAATTCCTAATTCCTATACAGAGTCACCAAATCTAATAACCATTACTATAACACCATTGGGGTGGATGGATGAGTCAGGATGGAATTTCTTTAACGCATCAGGGGCTGTTATTGCAACCGGCTGCTGCGGGGCACATATTGATTCCATTTATTCAATAGCGGGACCCTATACCTTTTGGGCGAGCACCTTAGGCGAATGGAATGATAATCAATTTGCCTTTTCCATAGAATGCAATGGCTCTGTAATTCTTTCAGGAGTTCTAAATGGAGGAGAGACACAAAATCATCCAGGAATTTTGACATGTTCTAGTTTTACGCCAAATTATTTATTACCTGATTTGACTGGTCTGTGCTCTGTCACAGCAGGTATTCCGCCAACGGCAACCGACAGCTGTGCTGGAACTATTATTGGCACTACAACAGACCCATTAAGCTATAGCACAATGGGCACACATATTATCACATGGAACTTTGATGATGGAAGTGGAAATATTTTAACACAAACCCAAAATATAATCGTTACAGACCCTATCGCCCCTGTTGCCGATTCATTAAGTTTACCAAATATATATGGCCAGTGCGGAGCTAGTTCAACCCTTGTGCCAACAGCAACTGATAATTGTTCAGGAATAATAATCGGAAGCACATTAGATTCTTTAAGCTTTAGCACGGTGGGGAGCCACATAATTACATGGACATACGATGACGGTCATGGAAATATTTCTACTCAAATCCAAAACGTAATAATTGTTGACACGATAGCTCCAATGGCGGATTCAATAAGTTTACCGGATATTACCGGCCAATGCACCGCTTCTGTAAGCCTTGTTCCAACAGCGACAGATGATTGTATTGGAGCCATATTCGGCACAACAACAGACCCCATTACATACGGCACTCCTGGAATACATGTGATCGTATGGAAGTATAACGATGGTCATGGAAATATTACCACCCAAAACCAAAATGTGATTGTTAATGATACAATGGCTCCGGTAGCAAATCTTTCAAGTTTACCAGATGTAATTGGCGAATGTTCAGTATCGGTTTCAATTATTCCGACTGCAACAGATAATTGCGCCGGAACAATAACGGCAACCACGACCGACCCATTAATAATTAGCACATTTGGTACTAGCGTGATCACATGGACATATAATGACGGCAATGGAAATTTGTCCACACAAACTCAAAATGTAATATTGGTTGACACAATTGCTCCGGCACCCAATTCCTATACAGTCCCAGGTATTTTAACAATCACCATTACACCGATGGGGTGGATGGAAGAATCGGGATGGAATTTATTTGATTCATCCGGCTCAGTAATAGCAACAGGTTGTTGTGGTGCACAAGTTGTCACTGTTTCCTCATTAGCTGGCCCTTATACGTTTTTTGTGAGTACGGTTGGCCAATGGAACGATAATCAATTTGCTTATTCTTTACAATGCAACGGGGGCGTAATCCTTTCGGGTGTAATATACGGTGGACAAACACAAACTTTTCCGGGAATTATGCCATGTGCAGACTTTCCAGTACTTTCCTTGCCAGATGTAAACGGTCACTGTAGCTTAACAGCAACCGTTATTCCAACAGCGACAGATATTTGTTCAGGAATTGTTACCGGAACAACTACCGATCCATTAACCTATACAACTCTTGGAGTACACGTTGTTAATTGGACATTTGATGATGGTCACGGAAATACTGTCACGCTTCCTCAAAACTTTGTAGTCGGATTAATTGACTCATCGGTAACCGTAACAGGATCATTGTTCACATCAAATGCAATCGGAGCGACTTACCAATGGATCGATTGTACCACGGATAGTATTTTAGTAGGAGAAACAAATCAGGCATTTAATGTGCCGGTTAATGGAAGTTATGCTGTAATCGTGAGCCAGACAGGATGTGGAATTGATACTTCGTCTTGTATCACCATTCTGAATGTGGGTATCCAGGATTATTCAAATGATAATGCATTTATGCTCTATCCAAATCCTGTAAAAGATCAGTTGACAATCGAAACAACAAAACCTACAACCATTGAAATAATAAATGTACTGGGCGAGATATTGGTTGATCGTAAAATTGATAAAAAGGAAGTAATCAATATTTCCAGCTTCAATTCAGGAGTGTATTTCCTTAAAGATATGAAGACAGGAATAACAATTAAGTTCATGAAGGAATAAAAAGGTGGGAACAAAAAAAACCTCAACAATTGATTTTGTTGAGGTTTTTTTATGTCTGAAATTATTTGAATATAGAATCTATAACTTCCCGGCAAATACACAGGTCTTTTTGAAATACTTTACATTACCTGACAGATCCAATAATTCGAAATGAAATTTAGTGTCAGAGGCGAAATAGAAAGGTTAAAAACTTTCCTTATACTTGTACTTCAAAACATTTTAAATATATTTCAACTTATGAATACAAATCGACTTATGAAAAAAAATGTTTTTACTTCGTTTTTATTGTTTGCTGTTTGCACTCTTTCCTTAAAAACTTACGGACAATGTAATCCTATTATTCCGCCCAGTGCCGCTGTGGTGAGCAACACTCAACTTGTAAATGGCGGCTTTACTCCTCAATGGGTTTGTTCGGGAGATTCACTTATTACAAACGGGGGTTCGTTTACTGTGTACCTCGAATCGGGTGCTGTGATGACCACTGGGGGAGGGATAGATTCAATTTATGTAAAAGCAGGTGCCACACTTAATATGAACGGAGGTATTCACCAAATCCTTTACGAACCGATGGCTATTTTGCATATATTAGGTGGTATTCCTTACTACGACACCTGTGCTAGCATTCATTATGATTACAGCCAAGCTCCGGCAGGTGGCTGTCTTGTTACTTCTATAAGTAGTCTCCCGTTGAGTGATGTTACATTGAGCGTTGCTCCGAATCCTGCAATAGATCAGTTAACAATTGAAACAACAAAACCAACAACCATTGAAATAACGAATGTATTGGGCGAGGTATTGGTAGTGCGTAAAATAGATGAAAAGGAAGTCCTCAACATTTTCAACTTCAAAACAGGGGTGTATTTCCTTAAAGACAGGAAGACAGGAAAAACAATTAAGTTCATGAAGGAATAAAAAAGGTGGGAACAAATTAAAACCTCAACAATTGATTTCGTTGAGGTTTTTTTATGTTTGAAATTATCCGAAAAAATAATCTATAACTTCCCGGCCAAAACACAGGTCTTTTTGTAATGCTTTACGTTACCTGACAGATCAAATACCTCGAAGTAAAAAATATAGATGCCGATGCGTGCTTTTTCACGACCATCACTTATTCCATCCCAAGAAAAAGTTCCTCTGACACCAAGCAATTCATTTTGAATAAGATGTTTTACAATTCGCCCTTTACTATCGTAAACTAAAACATTTGCTGTAAAACCAGGGGTATCGAAATGATAATTAATATTCACCACATCATTGATCCCGTCTTCGTCAGGGGAAAATACTTCGGGAGTAATTTCAATCGAATTGTCAGTTTCTCCGGCATCATTGTATTGTGAGTTTTTATAGGCAGGAGTTGCAAAACCAACTGCTTCCGCAGCTGAATGCCAGTTGGTGCGATCTTGCGTAGGACGATCAAAATCAATACGCTCGAGTGAAATACCTTTTGTATCATTTAATAGCCCAAAGTGCATATCAGCATAATATTTAAAATTATCAATGATATCAGTGGAAGTTGATAAACAAACGGTTCCGCCATCAATATTCATCGCCGGCAAATTATTCATATCTAAAAATCCTTCAGGATTTGTTGTGTTGTATTGTGTTTTGATTACCGCACCATTTTCACTTAAAACAATGTACTCCTGAGGAAAAATTAAATATCCATCTGTAGAAATACTTTCAGGACTTGTAATAACATTATTTATGGTATCAAATTCAGAAAGCGTAATTGTTTTCAGATCGATAACTTTATTCGAACGATTGTAAATTTCCACAAAATCAACACCTGAAGTTTTTGGATCGAACAAGATCTCATTGATGACAATATCATTTGGTAAAGCAGGTTCTGGAATTGCAAAACGAGCCGAATTATCAGTTCCCAATGCATTTCCAACACAATCAGTAATGGCATTGTTAACAGTGATCGTATAAATTATTCCAACAGATAAGGAGGATGCCAAAGCCAATTTCACACTTTTAAAATCAGGAGCGACTACTTTTACCTGTACCGGATTTCCAATACTATTATCGATCGTATAAATTGCAGGATTTAGCATTGAAGCACTATCTAACGCTTCATTAAAATACAATTGAATTGTATCTTGAGCAATAACGCCAACCCGAACAACCTGAGGTGGTGTGTTGTCAGGATTGTTCGCATATACAGAATTTTGTTTTCCTGGAGTTCCGCCATCCATATTGTTGGAAGCCCTCCAATTATTCATACCAGCACAAGGATTTGCTGGATCGATTTGTTCTAAACTATACCCTCCATCCTTTTTTACAGCATCCTGATACCATGCATCAGTATAAGCAACGTTAGATATGATCATCCCTTGTGGAGATTGCAGTTTAAGGATCTGACCTGTATTTGTTAATGCAGGAAAACTGACCAAAGCTACTGCGTTGATCCCGGATGGCATTCCGGCCAAACCTGCAGCAGATGTTAACACAATAAAACTATCAGCAGGAATAATCATACTTGGTAAGATCTTAGTGTTTGTTCCAGCAGAAAATTTCCAATTATTCAAATTGATAGGGAAGGCTGTCTTATTGTATAATTCAACGTATTCGTCATTTGGAAGTATGGTTACAATAGGATCGGGATCGGCCATAATTTCGTTTATCACCACATCAAATGGCTTCACGATATAATAAGAAAATGTTGTGATCGCTGCTGTCAGTATATTTCCAGAGCAGTCGCTTAAATTTGTTAATGTGAGTGTATACGTAGAATCTGATTGTAATGAAGTACCTAATACCAGCTCCACGCAGGTGAGTGTTGCGTTTGATGTATCCGCTAATGGATTTCCGATTCCATCACTGATAGAATAATTAGCGGGAACCGCAATTTGAGAAGCATCCAGTGCTTCCGAAAAACAAACGGTAATATGTGTTGAATCTACAACCGTAACACTTGAAATTGTTGGGGAAACAATATCTGCTACAGCTGAATAAACACTGTTCTGAATCCCTGGAGTTCCACCACTCACATCTGTAGATGCAATCCAGTTAGTTGAAGCAGGACAACCAAAAGGTGCATTCGGATTGATCAATTCCAAAGTCCAGCCCCCACCCTTTTTAACCACATCCTGATACCAAGAATCCAAATAATTCACCGAATCGATATAAGAAATGGTATTGTCCAAAAGTTTTAAATTATCTCCTGTATTGTTCAATGAAGGGAAACTTGATACTCCCATTCTGCTTCCAAAAGGACTGAACAAAGCTGTATCAGCAATCGGACAAAGAATTAAATAAGCATTTGGTGCAAGAATATAGCTACTCAAAGTAGCTGTTGAAGTACCATCGGTAAATTGCCATCCATTTAAATTAAAAGCATTCGTGCTACGATTGAAGATTTCAACAAATTCAACAGCAGGTAATCCAACAACAGGGCTCGGATCAGCAAATATTTCATTGATGATGATATCCCTATAAACTGCGGTAACGGGTGCTAAATAAGTGAATGTTGTATTTGCTGTTGTAATAGCGTTTGCACTCAAATCCTGAACATTTGTAACTGTCAATGTATTTAAAAGTCCACTTGAAAAAAGTGATGCAAAGGTCAAGTGCACAAGACTTAAATTTGTTGCATCGCGCACTGCAGCAGAAGGATTTCCTAAACCGTTGTCGGCTGAATAGTTTGTTAGTGTTTGTGAAGTTGTCAGATCAACATTTTCATTAAATATAACATCAACTGCTGTATTCGATAGAACTGAAGAAGAAACAATGGCTGGAGCAGTTAAATCAACAATGATGGCTCCATTATAAAAATCATCGAAATAAAATTTTGTTGAATACGTGGCTGTATAAACAGTTGCTACTCCAAAAAAACTGGAGGACGTATAGGTGTTATCTGTACCTGAAGCCTCTAAACCGTAGGCCGTTCCGCCAATCGGATCAACAAACAAACTCCAGTTCCCTGATGCATCACGCGTAACTTTTACTCCGATAGCAAAGGCTGCAGCTATTTGTCCGTTGGTGCCCCTGCAAACAGAGGTACTGGTTAAGCCGGTTTGGCGGAATAATTCTACAGCATCCAAACTCAAGGCTTCACCAAATTGCAGATAATATCCATTTAATGATCCTTCTAAATTTGCCTGATCAGAAACCAAATAAACCCTTCCATAATTACTTGATGAAGGAGAAAAAGATTGTTTGATATAAAAATTCCACTGAAAATTATCTATTGAAGCACCAGGACTTGCAGTTGAAAGGTAGCTGGCACCGGCAACAGTATTATTGAGCTGTAATTGTTGAGATGCATTGACAATAAATTCGGTAGCGTCACCTGCCCATGCCGGAGAGGTTGTGAAATCGCCATCTGAAAAATTGTCGGTTACCTGAGCGCTTGCAAGGGAGGTAATGAATAAAAATAAAAATAAAACTGAACGCATGAGTATCATATATTATCTAGTAAATATAGAAAAAATGGGCGAAAGCAGAATTAAGAAATGTTTAAATAATTTTAACCCATTAATTGAAAGAGAAAATAATTTTGTGGATTAAAAAAAACAAATTAGATTTGTCGCCATAAATGAAAACGAACTCAATAAATAAAAAACATTGTAAGAAACATTTCCTCATCGGAAAGGTTAACTAGTGTTTTACATATAAGCATCTAATTTTTAGCCTTTCCAAAATGGAGAGGCTTTTTTATGCCTCATCCGTCCTGCTGACACCTTCTCCAAATGGAGAAGGAAAAAAAGGAAAGGTTATTTATAAATAGAATTAATTAATAAAAACAAAAATATGAAAGTAGCAGTAGTAGGAGCAACCGGATTGGTAGGCACCAAAATGATCCAGGTATTGGAAGAACGAAATTTTCCGATTACAGAATTAATTCCTGTAGCATCCGAAAAATCGGTAGGCAAAGAAATTTCATATAAAGGAAAAAAATACAAGGTTGTTGGGATGCAAACAGCTATTGATATGAAGCCGGCAGTTGCATTGTTTTCAGCAGGAGGAGGCACTTCCTTAGAGTGGGCTCCGAAATTTGCAGCAGCAGGAATCACAGTAATTGATAATTCATCGGCATGGAGAATGGATGCAACAAAAAAATTAGTTGTTCCTGAAATTAATGCTGCAGAGCTTACTGCAGCGGATAAGATAATTGCAAATCCGAATTGTTCAACAATACAAATGGTGGTGGCATTAAACCCCTTACATAAAAAATACATCATTCAACGAATCGTAGTTTCTACCTACCAATCCGTTACTGGTACCGGTGTGAAAGCTGTTGACCAGATGATGAATGAGCGCAAAGGAATAAAAGGAGAGATGGCCTATCCTTATCCAATTGATCTGAACGTGATCCCTCAAATAGATGTTTTTACTGATAACGGTTACACCAAAGAAGAAATGAAAATGGTGAATGAAACCAAAAAGATCATGGATAAAAACATTCGTGTGACAGCAACAACTGTGCGTATTCCTGTAATGGGCGGACATAGCGAGAGTGTGAATGTAGAATTTGAAAACGAATTTGATCTGGATGAAGTACGTTCCATTCTGCAAAATGCACCTGGAGTCGTAATAGTGGATGATGTGAAAAATTTAAAATATCCGATGCCGATGGATGCGCATGAAAAAGATGAAGTATTTGTCGGTCGCTTACGCAGAGATGAAACACAGGCGAAAACATTGAATATGTGGATCGTATCAGATAATTTGAGAAAAGGTGCTGCTACAAATGCAATTCAAATTGCAGAATATTTGATAGAAAAAAAATTGGTGTAACTAATTGTAAGGGAATTACAAAGATTTAAATTCTCCGACAAAAATTATTCAACAGCCTCTTCAGTGGCTTGGCTTGTGGCTGCAGGGATAACCGGTGACTCCTCCGTTACTTTTTTCTTGCCGAAGAAACGTTTTTGAAAAAGTATGATCATCCCGACGCCCACACTGATTGAGAAATCGGCAAAATTAAATACAGGACGGAAGAATTCAAATTCTTCTGTTCCCCATATCGGGAACCAAGATGGAAAGTGACCTCTGATGATAGGGAAATAAAACATATCCACCACTTTTCCATGTAAGAAAGTAGAGTAACCGCCTTCTTCGGGCAAAAAACGAGCGACTTCGTAATTGCTGTCACTGAATAATACTCCGTAAAAGGCACTATCAACAATATTCCCCAAAGCCCCTGCAAAGATCAAAGCGATGCAAATAATATATAATTTGTCTTCAGCACTTTTTGTTAAGGTCCACAAATAATAACCAATACCGCCAACAGCTACGATCCTGAAAACACTTAGAAACAACTTCCCGAATCCTCCGCCAAACTCCATTCCATAAGCCATTCCATTATTCTCAGTAAAATGGATGATCGCCCAATCACCTGAAAGATGAACTTCTTCGCCAAGAAAAAAATGTGTTTTGATATAGATCTTGATAAGTTGATCTATCAATAAAATAATGAATACAATTAATAATGGTTTTCTCACAAAGGGGAATTTAAATTTCTTGCAAAAATAAAGAAAGGTTACGCAATGGTAACCTTTCTTTAAAATTATTTAGTTAAAAAAATGTAAATTAATTGCGTTGCTCCAATTTAGCTTCAATCGCCAAAGTAGCATGAGGAACACTTCTCAAACGTTCTTTAGAGATCAATTTGCCGGTAGCTCTGCAAATACCGTATGTTTTATTTTCAATACGGATCAAAGCATTCTGAAGATTTTGAATGAACTTTTCCTGACGGCTTGCCAAATGAGCTGTTTCCTCTTTGGACAATACATCAGATCCGTCTTCCAATAATTTAAATGTCGGAGACGTATCATCTGTACCATGATCATCTTTGTGAGAAAGGGTACTCTTCAACAATTCATAATCTTTTTGAGCTTCCGTTAATTTCTTAAGGATTAATTCTTTGAATTCCTTCAACTCATTATCAGAGTATCGCGTACGAGTATCTGTATTAATATGTGGTTTAGGAGCAGGTCCCATTGGTTTACGGATAGAAGGTGTTTTATACTCAACCACCATTGGCGCTTCATCAGAACTGTAATCATCATCTGAAGAAAAGTCACGTTGTTTTTTCTTAAGTGTTTCTGCTTTTTTTACAGGAACGACTTTTTCAATAACAGGTTTTACAGCAACGACTTTTTTCGGTTCTACTTTTGCAACAGGTTTTGCAATCACTTTAGCAATAGGTTTAGCCACTTTTTTTGCAGTAACCTTTTTTGCAACAACCTTTTTAACAGGTTTTGCCGCTTTTTTAACAACTTTCTTAGGAGCCGCCTTTTTTGCAACAACCTTTTTAATCGGTTTTTTTGCTACTACTTTTTTTGCTACAACCTTTTTTAGCGGTTTTTTAGCTATTACTTTTTTAGCGGGCTTTGCTGCCTTTTTAGGAGCCGCTTTTTTCGCCACAACTTTTTTTACAGGTTTTTTTGCTACAACTTTCTTTGCAGGTTTAGATGCCTTTTTAGGAGCTGCTTTTTTTGCAGGCTTTTTTGCTACCGCTTTTTTTGCAGGCTTTGCAGCTTTCTTTGCTGGTTTTCCTTTTTGCGTTTTTTTAGCCATTTGTATAAATATTAGTTAAGTTTAATAATTGAAATCATGGTCTTTATCTCTTCTTCTAATTCAACCACAGAGGCGTTTGTAGCTTCCACAGTATCAACCAGTTCTAAGGAAGAAGCCAGAATTTCCGCGCAAATATAGTCCAAATTATTATTGATGGCCGCATTTATAGCAGAATTTCTCTGAATTTTTACATCGATACGGTCGGTAACGTCCAAATTACTGTCCTTTCGGAGGTTCTGGATCCTGTTCACCAACTCCCTGGCCAACCCTTCTTCTCTTAATGCAGGGCTTATCATAACATCCAGAGCCACAGTTAATTGTCCCGAGTTTGCCACTTTCCATCCGGGAATATCAACCGGAATGATCTCTACATCTTCTCCATCCAGAACAATTGTTTCTCCATCAAATTTTACCTCAAAAACTCCATTCTTTTCAATTCCCGAAATAACCGCTTGCGCATTTTCGCCCGCAAATGTCTGAACTGACTTCATGTGCTTGCCACATTTTTTTCCTAAGGTCTTAAAATTCAACTTCAGATTTTTCACGATCTGCGTTTGAGATTCATCTACCAGATCTAGACTTTTCACATTCACTTCCGATAAGATCAGATCTTTCACAGCCTCAATTTTTGATTTATATGAATCATCTAAAATCGGTATTTGAATTTTATTCAGTGGCTGACGAACACGAATGTTCTCTTTTTTACGGATCGATAATACCATAGAAGATATTTTTTGAGCAAGTTCCATTCGCTCCTCCAAATTTTTATCTATCAGGAAGGTATCCGATACGGGGAAATCACTCAAATGTATTGATTCCGCCTTATCACGACCGGTCACGGAATTCAGATCAGAATATAAACGATCCATAAAGAAAGGAGCGATAGGTGCGGACAATTGTGCGATCACTTCAAGGCAACGATACAAAGTTTGATATGCTGCAATTTTATCCTGGGAATAATCTCCTTTCCAAAATCTTCTTCTGCATAAACGAACATACCAATTACTCAAATGCTCATCAACAAAGCTTTCTATCAATCTTCCTGCACGATGAGGTTCGTAATCAGAATAGGCTTCATCCACTTTTTTGATCAAGGTATTCAGTTCGGAAATGACCCAACGATCAATTTCTGCACGTTCCAACATCGGGATATCTCCTTCTGAATAGCTGAATCCATCAACGTTCGCGTAAAGCGAAAAGAATGAATACGTGTTGTGCAAGGTCCCGAAAAACTTTCGTTGCACCTCTGCTATTCCTTCCAAATCAAACTTTAGATTGTCCCACGGCGCAGCATTGGTGATCATATACCACCGTGTAGCATCGGGACCATATTTTTCAATTGTCGTGAACGGATCGACAGCATTGCCCAATCGCTTGCTCATTTTTTGTCCGTTCTTATCCAACACTAGACCGTTACTCACCACATTTTTAAATGCAACAGAATCAAAACACATTGTCCCGATCGCATGAAGCGTAAAAAACCAACCTCTTGTTTGATCAACTCCTTCGGCAATAAAATCGGCAGGGAAATATTTCCGCTGATCTATTAATTCTTTATTCTCAAACGGATAATGCAATTGAGCATAAGGCATCGCACCTGAATCGAACCATACATCGATAAGATCCGGTTCGCGGAAAAGCTTTTTACCATTGCGTTCCAATACGATCGTATCTGCATACGGCTTGTGAAGATCGAAGGTGTTATAATTTTCGGTGCTATTGTCACCGGGCTTGAAATTACCCAATGGATTATTTTGCATTGCACCTTTTGCAACTGCATTTTCAATTTCTTTTTTTAATTCCTCGGCAGAACCGATACAAATTTGTTCGGACTTATCTTCACTCGTCCAGATAGGAATAGGAATACCCCAAAAGCGTGAACGTGATAAATTCCAGTCATTCAGATTCTCCAACCAATTTCCAAAACGGCCGGTACCGGTAGATTCCGGCTTCCAGTTTATCGTCTTGTTAAGTTCGATCATGCGCTCTTTGTAATCAGTGGTTTTAATGAACCATGAATCCAAAGGATAATACAAAACAGGTTTATCTGTTCTCCAGCAATGCGGATAACTGTGTTCGTAGGATTCCTTTTTGAAAAGTTTTCCTTCTTCCTGTAATTTTAAAACGATGCGTTCATCAACACTCAAATATGCTTTTAGCTCTTTTATTTTTCCTGCTGCTTCCAATACTTTTTTCTGATGTTGAAATTCAATTTCTTTTTCTGCATCCGTCAGATATGCTTCTTTTACATATTCATCGCCATACAAGAAAACACCGTCTTTTATCTCCGGTAAAAATTTTCCGCGTTTATCAACGAGCGTTAAGGAACCAATCTTATTTTGTTTCGCAACTCTGAAGTCATCCGCACCAAAACTAGGAGCTATATGCACGATGCCTGTCCCATCTTCAGTAGTAACAAAATCACCAACGATCACCCGAAATGCGTCACCATCTGTTGGTTGCGCGAAAGGTAAAAGTTGTTCGTAATGGATGCCTGCTAATTCCGAACCTTTATATTCAGTAAGGATATGAAACGGAATTGCTTTATCACCGGCTTTGTAATCTCCAAAAATCAACTCTTTATTTTTATCTGGAAAATGTTTTCCAACAAGTTCCTTTGCAAGAATTAAATGGATCAAGGAATGAGAAAAAGGACTGTATGTTTTAACTAAGACATAATCAATATTTTTTCCAACTGCTAAAGCGGTATTCGATGGAAGCGTCCATGGAGTTGTCGTCCAGGCTAAAAAATAAACATCGCCTTCCAACTTTAAACTTTCCAACATGGAGCTTTGAACTGCCTTAAACATTGCAACCGCCGTTCGGTCTTTCACATCTCTGTAACATCCCGGCTGATTTAATTCGTGAGTCGATAATCCAGTTCCTGCCGCTGGAGAATATGGTTGAATAGTAAAGCCTTTATAGATGGAACCTTTTGTGTACAAATTGTTCAGCAACCACCAAACAGATTCGATATATCGATTATCATAGGTGATGTATGGATGTTCCATATCCACCCAATAGCCCATTTTTGCTGTCACATCAGCCCATACATCTGTGTATTTCATTACATCTTTGCGACAAGCAATGTTGTATTCTTCAACTGTAATTTTTTTACCGATATCTTCTTTTGTAATACCCAAAGCCTTTTCCACACTCAATTCGATTGGTAATCCATGAGTATCCCAACCTGCTTTACGTTTTACCTGAAATCCTTTTTGTGTTTTATACCTGCAAAATATATCTTTTATCGAACGTGCCATTACGTGGTGTATACCGGGTAAACCATTCGCACTTGGCGGTCCTTCATAAAAGACAAAAGGCGTTTTTCCTTCACGGGAAGTGATGGATTTTTCAAAAGTATTATTTTCGTCCCAGGTCTTTTGAACATCTTTAGCCGTTTGCGAAAGATCGAGACCGGTATATGTTTTATAAGCCATAATTTTATTTTTCACCACTGAGACACAGAGAAACAGAGGTTT
>CANJPX010000022.1 GCA_947476185.1 Bacteroidota bacterium | reverse complement strand
TATTAACAGAACAAAACCAATGTACAATATGGCAATTTTTGTTCCCCAGCCTATTTTTGACATGTTTAAAATTAATTAATGTTTTGTTTGCGTTGCGGGTCCTAAAAAATTTGTGCTTACAGATTCAATTTTTTTTCCGTTCGAATAAATACCGATCTCTAATTTAGTTTTTCTGTTTTCAATTTGATCTCTATGTAGAATGATAAAAAAAGCACCGCCTACTACACTTTCTTTTCCAACATTTATTATTTCATTTCCTACCATCTTTATTTGTCCTTTATCAGACTCTAATTTAAATGATACCGGTAAAGGGAAATGCGTTTTATTGACCATCTTAATCATATACAAATTGCTGATACAGTTGTTTGGTTGCTCCTGATATAACATTCCGGGTGTTCTCATAATGGTTGTTTCCACATCTGTTCTGCTCATCAAAAGTGTAACTAAGATACCTAATAATAAAACCAAAACAGCAGAATAAGCCATCATTCTTGAAGTAAACTTCAGCTTTTGTTCATTAGCTATTCCATTTTCTGAGTCAAAACGAATTAATCCTTTTGGCAAACCAACACTTCCCATCATATGATCGCAAGCGTCTGAACAAGCGGTACAATTAATACATTCCAGCTGTGTTCCATTCCGGATATCAATTCCGGTAGGACAAACTTTTACACATTGCTCACAATCAATGCAATCTCCAATTGTACGATCTTCATTCTTCTTAAACTTCCCTCTTGTTTCGCCTCTGATATAATCATAGGCTACAATTATAGAATTTCGATCCAGCAATACGCCTTGCAATCTACCGTAGGGACAAACAACGATACAAACTTGTTCACGAAACCTGAGGTAAACAAGAAAAAAGATGAACGTAAATATCACCAATGAAATAAATGTTCCGAGATTCTGATTCAAACCATGTTTGTAAAGATCGAGAACCTGATCCACACTGATGATATATGCTAAAAAAGTATTCGTGATAAGAAATGAGACAAGAAAAAAAGCACTCAATTTGGAGCTTTTCTTAATGATCTTTTCAGCGTCCCAGTTCTTTTTATTCAATACTTTCTGATGGCTAGCATCTCCTTCTATCCAATATTCTATTTTCCTGAAAACCATTTCCATAAAAATAGTTTGAGGACAAGCCCATCCACAAAATACCCTTCCAAATACCACTGTGAATAAAATAATAAACACAATGAACGTTAACATTCCGAGAACAAACAAAAACAGATCTTGAGGCCAGAAGATAGCACCAAATAAAATAAATTTACGCTCCTGTATATTGGCAAGAAAAAGTGGTTCTCCGCTAACTTTTATGAAGGGCAGAGCAAAAAAAACAAATAAGTAAATTACACTAAGCAGAGATCTTAAATTATACAATTTACCTTTCGGTTTTTGAGCATAGATCCAAGCCCGGTCACCCTCTTTAGTTATTGTGGCAATAGAATCACGAAACGATTCTTTGCTATCATCATTTTTCATTTTACTTATTTATGCCCCACCTTTGCACTGTCTACTTTTGGAAGTATAACCTGTACGCTATCTTTTTTTAAGGAATCATTTTGACCGTTTGCTTCAGCAAACAGATCACCTTGCGGAGCCTTTCCATTAGGAGGATTGCTGCCACGTAACGTTTTTATATAACTGGCTATTTCATTGATCTGAGTTGCTGTAAGATCCGCTTGCCAAGATTTCATCCCTTTATCAGGCCAACCATATTTAATGGTTGAAAAAATATTTTTTATACTTCCGCCATGGATCCAATAGTCATCTGTTAGATTCGGACCAACTCCACCTTCACCTAATTTCCCGTGACAAGCGAAACAAGTTGATTCAAATATCTGCTGCCCCTTTGCTATTTCAGCTTTATCAGTCAACATTAAAACATTATTTTCATTTACACTATTACCATTATTTTTGTCAAATTCCGCTTTTTCATTTTTTGCTTCGACCATTGATTTATTGTATTCATCTGCTTGCAAATTGCCTGGTGCGTAAACATAATAATATCCCATATATAAAATAGCAACAAGAATGGTAAAGTAAAAACCATAAATCCACCATGGTGGCAGATCATTATCCAACTCACGAATACCGTCATAGTTGTGATCCATCAAGATCTCTTCTTCTCTTTCAACTGCAACCGAAGCATTAAACCTTTCCAGGAAAGAAGCTTCTTCTGACTCTTCTCCATTCACACCAACATTATTCTTCAGAATTAAATTATAACTGATCTTTAAAACCATAATTATTAATAATTCAAAAACAATTAGTGCCGTTAATAAATAGAACACTGAACTGCTTAGGCCCATAAAATCAGATGAATTTGCAACCGGAACAACAGTTTGTGCGAAAGAAGAATTACCTGAAGATAATAAGAAGATCAAGGTGATCACACCAACGATCTTTCCGCCATTGTTAAAAGAATTGCTTTTATCATTTCTTTTTGCTGTATTTACAAGTGCCTTTCCCATCACAAAAATAATGATCAGCAATAGTATAACGATAGCCAACATCCCATCGAACAAAGGGTTTGAAAAGACCGTACTTTCAGTTGCCGCTTTTGGAGTTTTGTCTTGGGCGAATGCGCTAATACTCAATAAAAGAGCAAAGCAAGTCAGTAAATGATTAGCACTGTTTTGGAAAAGGTTATTTGATTTTTTTTTCATAACGGATAATATTAATAAGTTTCAGAGTCTTTTACTTTATCAAATGGAAGATTTTTCATTTCTGTCAGATGCTCCTTATTTGCTTTAAATGTCCATATTGTAAGCACCACAAAAAAAATGAAGAATATACCTAATGACACTAAAGGGAATATGCCAACTCCGGCTATTGATTCTAAATAGTTAATAAATTTCATGTTAATTATTTTGTGTTTGTTGTTTGATGACTCGCTTTTATATCTTTTCCTAAACGTTGCAGATATGCAATCACAGCGATTATTTCCTTATCACTGGATGTTTCGATCTTATCCTTTTTCAAACTTTCAGCAATTGAATTTGCCTGGATCGCCAGATCATTATTTGCAATTTTATCATAACCTGCAGGATATGGAACACCTAATGTTATCATCGCTCTTATTTTTGCAGGAGTGCTGCTTGTATCTAAAACATCATCCAACAGGAATGGATAAGTAGGCATAATTGAACCCGGAGACATTGTAGTAGGATCCATCATGTGATTATAATGCCATGAATCAGGATATTTTCCTCCAACACGGGCCAGATCCGGACCTGTACGTTTTGAACCCCATTGAAATGGATGGTCATAAACAAACTCACCGGCTTTGGAATATTCACCATAACGCTCTGTATCAAAACGCAAAGGACGCACCATTTGCGAATGACAATAGTAACAACCTTCACGGATATAAATATCTCTACCTTGTAATTCAAGCGGAGTATATGGTTTTACACTTGCAATTGTTGGGATGTTTGATTTCACAAGGAACGTCGGAACCATTTCTACAATTCCACCAATCAATATCACAACTAAACTCACAAGCATCAATTGAATAGGTCTGCGTTCGATCCAACGATGCCAGTGTTCACCAGTATGCGCTTTTTCAACTTTCGGTAAAGCAGGTGCTTCGGCTTCTTCATTTTCAAGCAATGAACCTGATTTTACAGTTTTAATAATATTGTAGGTCATTAAAATAAAACCGGTCAGATACATTGTTCCACCAAGTGAACGCATCATATACATCGGACGCAATTGAATAACAGTTTCAAGGAAATTCGGATACTTTAAAAATCCTTCAGGAGTGAACTCCTGCCACATTAGGTATTGTGTGAACCCTGCCCAATATAATGGGATCGCATAAAATAAGATACCTAATGAACCCAGCCAGAAATGCCAGTTTGCCAGTTTTTGTGAGAATAGATTTGTACGGAAAATTTTCGGAATCAACCAATATAAAATCCCGAATGTCAGGAATCCATTCCAGCCCAATGCACCAACGTGAACGTGAGCAATAACCCAATCCGTAAAGTGTGCAATTGAATTTGTTTTTTTGAAGGCAAGCATCGGTCCTTCGAAAGTTGCCATGCCATATGCTGTTACAGCAACCACCATAAATTTCAACACCACACTTTCTCTTACTTTATCCCAGGCACCGCGCAGGGTCAACAAACCGTTGATCATACCACCCCATGATGGCGCTATCAACATAACTGAAAATACGGTTCCAAGAGATTGTGCCCAATCAGGCAAAGCGGTATACAAAAGGTGATGCGGACCTGCCCAAATGTATAAAAAGATCAACGCCCAAAAGTGAATAATAGAAAGACGGTATGAATAGACCGGACGTTCAGCAGCTTTCGGAATAAAATAATACATTAATCCAAGATAAGGAGTGGTAAGAAAGAATGCAACTGCATTATGCCCGTACCACCATTGTACTAAGGCATCCTGAACACCGGCATACCATGAATAACTTTTAAAAAATGAGACAGGTAATTCGACTGAGTTCACTACATGAAGAACAGCAACCGTAATAAATGTTGCTATATAAAACCAAATGGCTACATATAAATGACGTTCTCTTCTTTTTAAAATAGTACCGAACATATTCCATCCAAAAACCACCCATATCAATGTAATTGCAATATCAATAGGCCATTCCAACTCGGCATATTCTTTACCTGTTGAAATACCAAAAGGAAGAGTAAGTGCAGCAGCTACAATTATCAATTGCCAACCCCAAAAGTGAATTTTACTTAATTTATCACTGAACATCCTCGCTTTACACAAACGTTGCAAGGAATAATATACCCCCATAAAAATTCCATTTCCAACAAATGCAAATATCACCGCATTAGTATGCAAAGGCCTTAAACGACCAAAGGCTGTTTGGGGCAAAATATTCAATGTCGGATAGATCAATTGCAATGACACCCACAAACCGACCAACATTCCTACCAGTCCCCATAATATTGTTGCAAAGGCAAATTGTTTTACAATTTTATTGTCGTACGAAAATTTTTCTACTTCCATAATCTATTTACTTTTTTTAATTGATTTGTTTTCTTTTATTGGAGGTTCATTTTCAAATAGCATTCTTACTGATGGAGTATAATCGTCATCGTATTGTCCGTTTTTTACGCTCCAGATGAAAGCAAGCAAAAAGCCGGTTGCTATTATGATACTTATTCCTATCAATATAAATAATGCGCTCATCTTATGATTTTATGGCTTCAAATGTAAACTTTTTACTTGTTAATAAAAAGCTGATTCTAATCATGGAAAAATATGACAAAAAACAATTTATCAGAATTGGTATTCGCAAACAATGAATGCAAAACAATGGAAATAAATATTTTATAACCCGATAATAATGATAGAAGAAACCTAAAGTCCTTTTCTTTTGGCAAATAAAGAGCTCGTAATGGTAGTGATCAAAACAATTGAAATAGAGCTGATTGGCATCAGAATGGCGGCAATAACAGGTGATAAATGCCCTTGAACCGCAAAAGAAAGACCAACCAGATTATATACAATAGATAGAACAAAACTTGTAAAAATCACTTGTTTCCCATTTTTTGAGAAGTCAAGTAATTTCTTAAATTTTTTGAAGGAATCACCATCCAATATGGCATCACAAGAAGGTGAAAAATTATTGATATCATCAGAAACAGAGATCCCAACATCACTTTGCATTAATGCTCCAGCATCATTCAAGCCGTCACCAAGCATAATCACACAGTTTCCATTATTTTGCAATGACTTAACATATTCTAATTTCTCAACCGGACTTTGATTAAAATGTATATTGTTCCGGTTGCGGATCGTTTTCTGCAACAATTCTCTTTCTGCATCATTATCTCCAGAGATAAGATGAATATCATAGGTCTTGTCCAGCTCATTTATCAGTTCCACAATACCTTCTCTGTAGGAGCTGTCGATGCTAAAATAGCCCAACACAACACCATTGACGGAAAAGTAAACTTTACTGGCTCTGCTATTGCTGATACCGCGATTTCCGGTAACAAAATATTCAGAACCCATCAAAACAGTTTTCTCATCAACAGCTGCTTTTATCCCAAGACCCTGGATCTCCTCAAAATCCTGAACGACCAGTTTTTGTTCATCGGAAAAATGTTCGCAAATTTTCCTGCTTAAAGGGTGTAAAGAATTAGATGCAACTGCTTTTGCGATCAGTACTTCTTCCTTACCGAGTTGTTTTCCAATAAATTTAACAGAAGATCCATGTGTGATGGTTCCGGTTTTATCAAAAACGATGGTATTTATTTTGGCAAGTTTCTCAACTACCATGGCATTTTTGATGTAAAATTTATTTCTTCCAAAAATGCGCAACATATTTCCATTGGTAAAAGTTGCTGATAATAATAAAGCACAGGGACATGCAACTATCAACACGGAGGTTAAAGCGTTCAAACCTCTGTTCATATCAGAAGAAAAACTCCAATACATAAATGCGACAGACGCAATCAGGAATAAAATAAAAGTAAAATATTTACTTACTTTATGAATAAAGGACTGAGCGTCTTTTTCTGTATTCGAATCCTGATTCCATAAGCGTGTCAAATAACTTTGAGAAACTTCCTTTTCAATTTCAAGCTCGATGACACCCTGGAGTTGCCTACCGCCGGCGTAAATAAGCTCTCCTGAAACTTTCTTCACCGGTCTTGATTCACCGGTTACAAAACTATAATCTATATATGTGTTTTCCGAGCGAAGGATTGCATCAGCAGGAATAATTTCATTGTTTCTTACAAGGATGTGGTCTCCTTTTTTCAGATGTGAAACCGGAATGCTTTCTTCTTTATTTTCATTCAGCAACGTAACGGAAATAGGAAAGTAAGATTTATAATCGCGTTCAAAAGATAAATTATCATACGTGATATTTTGAAAATATCTACCCACCAACATAAAAAAAACGATGCCAGCCATGGAGTCCATGTATCCTGAACCAGTTGCACTTGTGATCTCATAAACACTTCTGACAAAAGTTATGAGGATCGCAAAAGCTATCGGAATATCGATATTTAAAAACCTTTGTTTGATTCCTTTCCAGGATGAAACAAAAAATTCTGATGCACAATAAAAAAATACCGGCAAAGAAAGAACAAGATTCAGTATCCCAAAGAATTTTTTCAATTCACTCTGATCATAATAATTTCCAAAAGAAAAATATTCAGGAAAACTTAACATCATTATATTTCCAAAACAAAAACCTGCTATTCCTATCTTTATAATGGCTTCCCTATTCGCTGTTTTTGATTTCTTTTTTTCAAGTTCGTTAAGCGTTATTAATGGCTCGTAGCCAATATTTGTCAACAACTCTACGATTCCTGACAACTTGATGCCACTTTCATTATATATAACAGTAACTTCTTTCTTTAAAAAATTCACAACAGAACTTTTTATTTCTGGATTTATTTTTTGCAAATTCTCCAACAACCAAATGCAGGAACTGCAATGCATTTTAGGAATATAAAATCTAACATGAACTTCATTCCCTTCAAAAAAATGAATTAGTTTATGTTTTACTTCCTCATTATCTAAATAAATAAATCGTTCGGAAGGAACAGCTTTGTTAAGATGAATGCCAGGTGTAGAATTAAGGGAATAATAAGTACAAAGATTATTGTCATTTAAGAGCTCATAAACAAGTTTACAGCCTTCACAACAAAACTCCTTGTCATCGTATGTAATAGTAACATCTGTAAACTTTTCACCACAGTGATAACACTGTACCTGAGTATCTACATTTTGTTTTTGAAAATGCAATTGCATGGTGCTGGGAAATTACTTTTTGTTTGCTAACGGTACTTTATTCTCCGTTCTTAACCCCAAAAGTACGTAAATCGGACAAATTCCAATCTGAGAAGAAATAATTGGAATAATTCCAAATATCCCCAAAACGCTATTTAGCTGAGCGCCAGCAATAATAATCGCAACGCCTAATAATATCCTGACAGCTTTGTCTATCCTACCAATATTCTTTTTCATAAACAAAAATTTAGTTTTCTTCTTTTCCGTCAGTCATAACAGACGCCATAAAGATCATAAGTCCAATTATTGTAATAGCAAGACACAATACATTCAGGACATTAGAACCTGTTTGGCTAATCATTGCATATCTGAATGGAAATGCAAATACAAGTATTATAAATATATATGCGTATAGATTTTTTGTTTTCATGGCTTATTTTTTTTGGTAAACAAAATTGTCAAATAAAGTTTGAAACAAATATGACATTTATCAATAAAAACGGTTTTTCTTTAATATTGTTTAATTGATCTAATCCTGGTCTCGTTCAGGAATCGTGAGAAGTGGTATAGTAGTATGGAATGCTAGCCGTTTTGTGTGACTTCCCTTAAATAAATTATGGATCCAGCTATGGTGGTGAGGTACTAAAGCAATCAGATCTGTGTCATGCTTTCCTGTAAAATGGATAATTCCATCGATAAAATCTTTCTCCTCTTCAAAGTAATAAGTATGAGCGATGTCTTTCAAGTAATTTTCCACCAAAATACCCATTTTTGCTTTTTTAGAGCCAACAGTATGGTCTTGCTTCAAAAAGTTCAGTATCATCATTTTGGAATCAAAAAATTCAACAAGCTTCTTCAACGGCATCAAAATATCAACATTTGGATTTAAATTATAATCACATGCAAAAGTTATCTTTTTTGGCGGAATGAATTCAGAATGCTCGGGAATAATCATTATCGGTGATTTTGTCCTTAATATTAAAGTAGTAGTGATGCTCCCCAATAAATATTCTGACAAAACACCCACAGCGCGCATTCCCATAATAATTAAATCAGGTTTGTATAATTTTTCCGTTTCAATAATATTATCTACAACAAAACCAAAACATGAAATGCATTCAATATCAAGTTCCATTTGAGGATCCAGCAATTTCTTCTCGGCAAGAATAGTTCTAAGGTTTTCTTTTTCCAATTCATCAAAATCCGCTATTACCGGAACTTCCGTTGCCAATACCGGAATATGGTAAGAGTGCAAAAGAATTACCTTCGCCTTTAAAATTCGGGCTAATTGAATGCCATACTTGGATGCATTTTTTGCAGCAGAAGAATAATCAGTTGCTATTAAAACAGTTTTCATTTTTTGTAAAAAAACTATGGAAAGAGGAGTGAATAATTCTAATTATTTTTTTGAATTCGTTTTTCTTTTTTCCAATTCATTAAGTTTCGAAAAAAGAATATTTTCTTCTAAAAAGGTATGTTTGTTCACATCTTGTTCTAAATCGAACAATTGTGCATAACATAATTTTAATGCAGGCGAGGAATTTACAGAGGCAACATAATTACCACTTAGTTTTCTTAATTTTTTAAAAACATTGGAAATATTTATATTTTCTTCCCGTATCTTATTTATCGGATTTTCCAATAAATTATCTGATGATTCTTCCGAGTTTTCGATCAACTTTTTTATGTATGGATAAAGAATATATTCTTCAAAACTTAAATGTTGCTCCAAAAGTTCTTTTAATTCCTGAGAGAGTTGATAAATTGCGATCACTTCAGGATATAAGGCAGAATCAATTTTTACGATCGTTTTCGAATGCACATTAAATGTACTGAGAGCATCTTTAATATAAGTATGGTGAGTATTGATAATATACTCGACAAGCTTATCCGCCTTCATCCCATTAAAATTCACAACGCTTCCCGAATTTATGATATTCATCTTTCTTATTTTATACAAAGTTGAACTAATAAGATAAAATAACGAATGATGTTTATCAGCCCGCTTTATGACATAAGGCAGAAATAAAAAAATGTTGTTTTTTTTTATGATATTTGTCATAATTTTTATTTCCCATCTTTTATTTAAACATAATTCATGAGCACTTCAGATCCTATGTTCATTCTATATGTGGCATCACAAGAAAAAAGCAAAGCCTTTTATCAGTCCGTATTATTGATAGATCCTATTTTAGATGTACCGGGTATGACTGAATTTAAGATTGCTGACCATGCCATACTGGGACTAATGCCGGAAAACGGAATTGCAACTATCTTAGGAGAAAAAACTCCGCATCCGAATACAGGAAATGGAATTCCACGGAGCGAATTGTATTTGTTTGTTGAAGATCCTGAAGCATATTATGCAAGAGCGATACGAAACGGAGCGAAGGCGATCAGCACTTGTGAATTAAGAAATTGGGGCGACAAGGTTGCTTATTGTGCTGATCCGGATGGACATATCCTTGCATTTGCGAAAAAATGAAGTACAATACACTGAATTACATAGGTTGGGGTAATGAAAAAATGAAATCCTTTCTAACAAATGATAAATTAACGTGTCATTGCGAGGAACGAAGCAATCTATAAACAATGTTTTTTCACTGAGATTGCTTCGTTCCTCGCAATGATGTCATCAAAAAAACATTTTTAGAAACTGAAAGACATGAACTAAAGTGAATAGTTTCAACTAACAAATGAGTCCAATGAAGTACGCAAAATAAATTTTGGAAAACGTTTAACAGCTCGCACTATTGATCAAGAAAAAAATTGGATCTTAAAAAAATTTTTAAAACTTATATCGATTACATAAAAAAAGAGCTTGATTCTAATAAAAAAATTACAATCCCTTTTTCAGTGCGATCATTTTTAAGGCAGTAAATCCTGCTTCATCACCTTTATTCCCATGCTTCCCTCCTGCCCTTTCTTGTGCTTGTTGAAGATCGTTTGTAGTAAGCACACCAAATATCACAGGCTTGTTATATTTTAAACTCACAGTGGTAACACCATTCGCAACGGCATCACAAATAAAATCAAAATGCCGTGTTTCACCTTGAATGACGCAACCAAGTGTTATCACACCATCGATGCTTTTATCTTCACATAACAACTGTGCACCAAAAGTTAATTCAAAACTACCGGGAACATATTTAATAAGGATATCTTTTTCCAAAACACCATTCCCAAGCAATGTCTTTACAGCAGCATCACGCAGCGCTCCTGTAATAGCGATGTTCCATTCGGCTACAACAATTCCTATCCGCATTCCTGATCCGTTTGGAATTACATTTGCTTCAAACTGAGATAAATTTTTATTTGCTGATGACATTACTATTTCTGTTTAAAGTTTGAATTTCAATTTTTAAAATACTAATCGCTGATAAATATTCGTTTTTGAAATTATTAACCTGTAGTTAATAAAAAAAGGTGATTCTTTTTACAAAAAATCACCTTTTAAAAGAACAGTTAAAATTACAGATTACCTAAAACTTTTGCACGGGAAATGAATTTCTCCATTTCTCTTCCTTCATTCGTTTCGGCATATTCATTTTTTATGCGCTCATAAATTTTGATCGCATCTGCATAATTTTGTTTTTCTTCATATGCCAATCCTGCTTTTTTCAAACAAATTGGAGAATTGAATTGATTATTATTTTGTTCTGCGGCTTTCAAATAATAAGTGATTGCTTCGTCAGTCTTTCCCAATTCCATATTCGCATCACCAATACAAGCGGTTGCTAATGGGGCCAACATTTGGTCGTTGCCGTCAAATTTTTCCAAATGAGTGATTGCTTCCTCGTATTGGCCTTTTTTCAGATAACATACTCCCAAATAATATTCTGCAAGGTTTCCTGAAGGGGTAATTCCGTAATCATCAACGATCTGAGTAAAACCTATAGACCCATTTTTATCGCCATTCATAGCGTAATCGACTGAATCTTTACCGAAATAATCCTCCGCAACAAACATTTCTGCTCTTGCTTTGGTTTCTTCACCTGCAACATACCAATATTTATAAGCCAGATATCCGCCAACCAATACCACAATAGCACCTAAAATCAACCCAATGGTCTTTTTATTTTGCTCAATATATAGTTCAGTTTTGCTAAACGCCTGTTCAACGTCTAAAATTGGTTCATCATTTATCTCTTTTGCCATAATTTATTTAAATCTTGTTAATGGATTGCAAAAATAAGTTTTTTTTGCAATATCTATAATTAATTCTGAACATTCTGAATTTTCCTGTGTTTTTTGGTTATTTTTACCACCGAGGGCCTATTTCCTACTCGCTTTTAGCTAAAAGGTCCTTACCGCTTAAGAAACGCTAAATTTACATAGTGAGACCCTGATGTTTTTAAAGAAATTATCTGTATTAAATTTTAAAAATTACCCGGAAGCCGAACTCAGCTTCAGCGAACAGATAAACTGCTTAACAGGCAATAATGGCGAGGGAAAGACCAATATTCTGGATGCTATTCACTATCTTTCTTTCTGTAAAAGCTTTTTCAACCCCATCGATAGCCAGAATATCTTGCATGAATCTCCTTTTTTCCTCATTCAGGGCGTTTTTGGAATGCCCGACAGGGACGATGAGATCTATTGCGGACTGAAAAGAAATCAAAAGAAGCAATTCAAACGGAATAAAAAGGAATATTCCCGACTGGCAGATCACATCGGGCTATACCCATTGGTCATGATCTCTCCGGCCGATTCTGAATTAATTACCGAAGGCAGCGAAAGTAGAAGACGGTTCATTGATAGCGTGATCGCTCAATTTGACCGTGAATACCTCGAAAACCTGATCAGTTACAACAAGGTTCTTTCTCAAAGAAATGCCTTATTGAAACAGTTTGGTGATAGCCGGAAATTCGATAAAGATTCCCTAGATATCTGGGATATTCAATTGATAGAATACGGTATAAAAGTTCATAAATGCAGACAAAATTTCATAGAACGCTTTGTTCCTATTTTTCAAAAGTATTATGAATTAATTTCTGGAGGACGTGAAAAAGTGAACATCCTGTATTCTTCTCATCTGAATGAAAATTCATTTGCAGATGTTCTCGAAAAAGCACTTAACCGCGACAGAGCAATAGAATACACAACTGTCGGGATACACAAAGATGATCTTGAATTTACCATTAATGAATATCCGATAAAGAAATTCGCTTCGCAAGGACAGCAAAAATCATTTTTGATTGCACTGAAATTGGCGCAATTTGATTACATAAAAAATATTAAACAAGTCACTCCTATTTTATTACTGGATGATATTTATGATAAATTAGATGATCTGCGTGTAAAACAATTGATGGAATTGGTAAGCGGTGATAATTTCGGACAACTATTTATTACAGATACGCATCCAACACGATTGTCTGAATTATTCAAATCAAGCAGTGTAGATTTTAAAGTGTTCAACATTAAAAATGGAGCTGTTGGGAATGGGGATTAGGGAATGGAGATAAGGGGATAGAGATTAGGGATTGGGGAATGGAGATTGGGATTCGGCAATTGGAAATTGGGATTTGGGTATAAATAAATAGCAATTGCAATAAAAAAATTAACAGGTACACAGTAAACCAATGAACTAATGAACTGTTGAACCAATGAACTATTAAACTAATGAACCAATGAACTGTTAAACCAATGACCTGTTGAACAAATGAACAAATAAAATAATGAGTAAACACAACGAACATAGTTTAAAAGAAGTAATTGATCAATTATTAAAAGCCTACAAGCTGGACGACAAGCTTGCAGAAAGGCGCTTAATTGCTTCATGGGAAAGTGTTATGGGTGTTATGATCGCAAAACATACGAAAGATCTTTACATTAAACATCAACAACTTTTTGTTACCTTAGATTCAGCTGCTTTGAGAAATGAACTTTCTTTGGCAAAAAGTAAAATTGTAAAAATGCTGAATGATGAAGTTGGCAGTCAGGTTATTGTTGAAGTAATATTGAGATAAATCTAAAATGAATACAAGCATCGAACTAAAAAATAAACATATATGAGAACAAAATTTATCCTCACAATTCTACTCTTTTCAACAACCGCAACTTTCGCTCAAACTGATTCTGCTACCATCAAAAAGATCTTTAACGAAGCATTGGCCAACGGAAAAAGTTATTCCAATCTCGATTATTTATCGAATAAGATCGGAGGTCGTTTAAGTGGTTCACCACAGGCGCAACAGGCTGTTGAATGGACCTTCAAAGCGATGAAGGAAGCCGGAGCTGACACCGTATTTTTACAGGAATGTATGGTCCCTCATTGGGTGCGTGGCGAAAAAGAAGTTGGAAAAATAATTTCTTCCGGAGGAAAAGGGATAAAAGAAGTTCCTATTTGCGCATTAGGTGGTTCCATAGCAACTCCCATCGAAGGGATCACTGCTCAGGTAGTTGAAGTAAACGGAATCGAGGAATTAGAAAAAATAGGCAAAGAAAAAATCCAAGGGAAGATCGTATTTTATAATCAACCCATGGACCCTACATTTATTGAAACTTTTAATGCATATGGGAAGGCTGTGAAACAACGCTTTTCTGGCGCATCCGAAGCTGTAAAATATGGCGCTATTGCTGTGATCGTTCGCTCTTGTTCGTTGGTGCAAGATGATAATCCACATACAGGTGTTATGGGATATAAAGACAGTTTACATAAAATTCCGGCTTGTGCAATAAGCACAAACGCAGCAAATTGGATGAGTACGTATTTAAAAACGGATAAAGAATTAAAGTTCTTTTTAAAAATGTCTTGCAAAACTTTACCGGATGAAAAATCTTATAACGTTATCGGAGAAATTTATGGCGCTGAGAAAAAAGACGAATTTATTGTTGTTGGCGGACATTTAGATTCATGGGACACAGGAACAGGTGCGCATGATGATGGTGCCGGTATCGTTCAATCTATTGAAGTGATCCGTATCTATAAGGCACTCGGATTAAAACCCAAATGCACCATTCGTGCTGTTGCATTTATGAATGAAGAAAATGGCGGAAGAGGCGGAAAAAAATATGCTGAAATTGCGAAATTGAAAAATGAAAAACATATTGTTGCCATGGAATCCGATGCAGGAGGATTTACTCCGCGCGGATTTAGCAGCGATGCTACTCCATCGATAAAATCTAAAATGTTAAGTTGGCGACCTCTGTTAGAACCTTATGGAGTATATGACCTAGATGGTGATGGCGGGGGATCCGATATTGAGCCAATGAAAGCACTTGGAGTTCCATTGATGGAATTAAGACCGGATTCACAACGCTATTTTGATTTCCATCATACACCAATTGATAGATTTGAAGCAATAAATAAACGTGAACTGGAATTAGGCGGAGCCTCAATGGCCTCGATGATATGGCTGATAAGCGAATATGGTTTGCACTAACCCTGCGTGGGCAAAACGGAAAAGATCGGTATAATGGTATTTAAAAAAACGCTTTACATATTTTCAGTTATTATTTTGATCTGTATTGCCGGTTGGTTTTACAAAGCATATAAAACAGTTCCCACTTTACCTGCCTATAAAAATGATCTTACAGATGATCAAGGGAATGCGATTAAAATTGCATCCTTCAAAGGGCAATATGTGCTGATCAGTTATTTCCAGACATGGTGTGGCGATTGCATCAAGGAACTACCAAGCATCGATAATCTGCAGGTCACTGTCGGCCTCGACAAATTAAAAGTATTGATGGTTAGTGATGAAAGTGCCGAAAAGATCAAAAAATTCAATGAAAAATATTGCAATACACTTGATTTTTACCAATCCGATAAACCGCTGAATGAACTGAGTATCCGCGTATTTCCAACCACTTACCTGCTCGACAAAAATGGCCGGGTGATAATGAGTAAATTAGAAGGCTTTGACTGGAGTAGTGATGAGGTTATTGCACTAATTAAGTAATTGTTTCCTCCCGAATAACAAAATAACGACTCTAAATTAAAACTCAGAATACCAGTGACGAATATCACTGCTCAACTCTTTTTAATTTCATAATTTTCTCCAAAATTATACTTCATGGAATATATTGATTACTATAAGATATTGGGTCTTACGAAAGATGCTTCTCAAGAAGATATAAAAAAAGCATACAGGAAATTAGCTAGGAAATATCATCCCGATCTCAATCCAAATAATAAGGAAGCTAACAAACAATTTCAGCAAATAAATGAAGCAAACGAGGTTTTAAGTGATCCTGAAAATCGTAAAAAATATGATAAATACGGCAAGGATTGGAAACATGGTGAAGAATATGAAAAGGCGCAACAAGCGCAAAATCAATCATCCGGCAGGAACAGGCAATCCGCCTCAGGAGGTTTTGGAGAAGATTTTTCTTCTGATTTTTTCGAATCGATGTTTGGTGGTTCTTCCCGCTCAGGTAGTGGCCGACAAGCAAAATTCAGAGGCCAAGATTTCAATGCCGAATTACAACTTAAATTAACTGACGTTTATAAAACACAACAACAAACATTAACTGTTAACGGTAAAAATATCAGAATAACAATTCCGGCAGGTATTGAAAATGGGCAAACAATAAAAATTGCAAACCATGGTGCACCCGGTGTAAATGGCGGTCCTAATGGTGATCTATACATCAGCTTTTCTATCACAAATGATTCTGTTTTTAAACGGGAAGGAAATAATTTATACGCCTCCATCGATCTTGACCTATATACTGCCGTATTAGGCGGAGAGATAACAGTCGACACCTTTGATGGAAAAGTAAAACTGAAAGTAAATCCGGAAACACAAAATGGAACCAAGGTTAAATTAAAAGGCAAAGGCTTCCCAGTTTACAAACAAGATGGACAGTATGGTGATCTATTTATCACTTATACCATTAAGCTCCCAACCAATTTAACAGAAAAACAAAAAGAGTTATTTACGACATTATCTAAATCTTAACGAAGCGATGGAAATGGAAAATTTAATATCGACAACTGAATTTTGTATCAATCACCAGATTGAAATTTCTTTCATCAGCTCCTTACAGGAATTTGGCTTGATAGAGATAACCACAATAGAAGAAAAAACTTTTATTGATACGAACCAATTATATAAACTGGAAAAAATTATCCGTCTCTATTACGATATGGACATCAACATAGAAGGGATTGAAGCCATCACACACCTTTTGCAAAGAAATGAATCCATGCAAAATGAAATTACAAAATTAAAAAACAGACTCGGCTTGTATGAAGCCTTTAAATAATTATTATTAAAGATCATTGATGCTGCTTATAATAACTAAAAACGAGGAAACCTACCACAGCAACTGCAATAACCGCTAGCACAGCAAAAACAATTTTAATGACACTGTAAGGTCTTTCTCCTTGCACTTCTCCGGTTCTGCCATTGATCATAAAACGAAAAACTTGGTCGTTGTAACGATAAGCACTCAACCAGATCGGTAATAAGATATGCTTAAATGTGATGTCGTTATAAACAGTACTTACCGAAGTTATTTGCTGATGGTCGCCAGCAATATCCCGCTGAATAGATGTGCGTATCCCGCTCTCCATGGTAACTTTCGACTTTTCAAAACCTGTTTTCACATCGATCTGATAACTTTCACTTCTAAAACCGCTTAAAAATTTATCATTATAATCAGTCAGACTTTACATGTCCAAGGGCTCCAGTTCATTCGTATATTTTTCAGGAAGTGAATTACTTGCCAACACCAACACACTGTCAAATTTATTGTAGACACGGCCACTTGCTAATTGTATTATCAAATTTGTATTGTAGTTTTAGTTTGAAGGATATTTTTCCATAAAACTCCATGAACGGTTAATTGTAAATGTTTTGAAGTAGTCATTTCAAACATATACAGAATTTAGCTATACTTACAAAAAATATAAGTAATAAATGAGTCCATTAAATGTGATAGTGATCGGGGGTGGTGCTGCGGGATTTTTTGCAGCAATTAATTGTGCACAAATGCATCAAGGCTGTGCTGTCACTATCTTGGAAAAGAACTCAAAACTTCTTTCCAAGGTGCGTGTTTCCGGCGGAGGAAGATGCAATGTCACAAACGCCTGTTTTGATAATGGTGTATTGATAAAAAATTATCCACGCGGTGAAAAAGAATTACGGAATGCTTTCAGCAGATTTTCTGCTGCCGATACTGTAAATTGGTTCAAAGAACGTGGTGTAGAATTAAAAACTGAAGCAGATGGTAGAATGTTTCCGGTTTCTGATAATTCCGAAACCATTGTCAATTGCCTTTTACAAGAGGCGGATAAAGTTGGTGTTAAAATAAAACTAAATGTTGATATAGAAGGGGTCATTAAAAATGATGATGAGACATTTACTCTGAAAGCGAATGGCGGAGGGATATTTACATGTGATCGCCTGATAATAGCAACAGGCGGAAATTCAAAAGAAAATGCATACGATTGGTTAAAAAAACTTGGTCATTCCATTGTAAAGCCTGTGCCTTCTTTATTCACTTTTAACATCCCGAATAATAAGATCACAGAATTAATGGGCGTTTCTGTTCCTCATGCGAAAGTAAGAGTGAGTAACGCAAAATTAGAGACGGAAGGAGCGATAATGATCACGCACTGGGGACTAAGCGGACCTGCAATTTTAAAAGCCTCGGCATGGGGGGCTAGGATTTTAAATGATCTCAATTATAAATTCACTGCGCTTATAACATGGCTTCCAAAACATACGGAAGAAAAAATAAGAATAGAATTCAATAACCAAAGGGAAGAAAATCCCTCTAAAATGATCATGACCAATTGCCCTTTCGAATTACCAAAACGACTTTGGGAATGCTTAGTTCAAAAGGCAGGGATAAATGAAACAATAAGATGGGCAGATCTACCAAAGAAGAATGCTAATTTATTATCGCATTTTTTAATAAGTGATGAATACAAAGTAGAGGGAAAAACGACCTTCAAAGAAGAATTTGTTACCTGTGGAGGGGTCAATTTAAAGGAAATTGACTTTAGCACCATGCAAAGCAAGATCAATACTAACCTGTACTTTGCGGGAGAAGTTATGGATATAGATGGCGTAACCGGTGGTTTTAACTTTCAAAATGCCTGGACCAGTGCCTGGATAGCGGCAAAAAACAGTATCTGAGTTCTACATAAAATAAATGTACATACATATAATGTATTTGTATTTAATTATTATTATCTTTGTCTCATCAAAATAGATAAATGGAGATCGGTAAAGAAATAAAGCAAACAAAATTTAAGAATGAGCATCAAAAAATGCTCATAAATATTTTGTTTACCAGTGGATGGTTAGGTGCTAAGCATAACTTTAACTTAAAACCATTCGGTATTTCCGCACAGCAATTTAACATCTTAAGAATACTCAGGGGGCAACATCCAAAACCTGCAACTGTAAATATTTTGATCGACAGGATGCTTGATAAGAACTCAAATGCTTCCAGACTGGTTGAGAAACTAAGAATTAAAAAATTAGTTGAACGTGCGGTTTGTCCTGAAGACAGAAGAGCCGTAAATGTCGTTATTACAAAAAAAGGATTGGACCTTTTAGATGAACTTGACAAAATGGATAATACATTTTTGAAGGATTTGAAAAATTTATCTGAAAAAGAAGCAGCTACGTTAAACTTACTTTTGGATAAATTAAGAGGTTAAAAAAATTTACATAAATACATGTATATACATACAAGCAATATTTATTAATGCATACGCTAACTAATTTAACGCCGGCCCTTTTCGTCAGCCATGGCTCACCAATGAATGCCATTGCTGAAAACGATTATACAAAAGATCTGAATATGATCGGAGCACAATTAAATAGTATAGATGCAATTCTGGTGATCTCGGCACATTGGGAAACAAATGGTATCGCAATAACCGGCTCCGAAAATCTCTCTACTTACCACGACTTTGGGGGATTTCCGGAAGAATTATATGCCAAAGAATATCCTGCTAAAGGTGCTTTACATTTAATTCCAATCATTGAAAAGTTGATCGGGGAACCAGTAAATAAAGATCAGAACAGAGGATTAGATCATGGTGCCTGGAGTATGTTGGTGCATCTGTTTCCTGCAGGTAATATTCCTATTCTGCAAATGAGCATCGATCGCAACAGATCTTTTTCCCAACATTGTGAATTGGCACAAAAACTAATTCCATTGCGTGAACAAAATGTATTGATCTTATTGAGTGGGAATTTAACACATAATTTTTCTCATGCAAATTTTCAGAATATTGATGCACAGCCAATCGAATGGGCAATTAAATTTGATGAGATCATTAAAAATGCCATTTTAAATAATGACATCGAAACACTTGTTAATATTGATAAAAACAATGACTTATACCGGCTTAATCATCCGACGAACGATCATTTTATCCCCTTGCTTTATTTAATGGGACTGCGAAATGAAAATGACAAAGCGACTTTCCCTCACATGAGCTGGCAACATGCCACCTTAAGCATGAGACATATTTTATTGAACTAAAAATTATATACCATGAATACATACATGATTAGCATTCAACTGCCTGATGAATTATCAGAGGAATTTATTTCCTTGATTCCGGAACAAAGAAAAAAGATCAATGACCTAATGGATGAAGGGAAAGTTCTTCAATATTCATTGGCTTTTAACCGTTCACAATTATGGGTTATTGTTTCAGCGAATTCTGAAACAAAAGCCCTCGACATTATTTCGACATTTCCGCTCATTCATTTTATGAAACCGGAAATTTTTGAATTAGCTTTTCACAATAGTCTTTCGAATGAATTACCAAAATTAATAATGAACTAAAAAAACAAAAAAACATGGAAACAAACAATGTAAAGATTCAAGTAGCAGCAGGTGGTCCTCTATTAGTAAACGGGACAGTAACAATTGTTGACAGAGACGGAAAAGAAACAACTAAAGAAGGTATGACAGCGCTTTGCAGATGCGGTCTGTCTGCAAACAAACCATATTGTGATGGAGCACACAAGGCAGGTAATTTTGAAAAATAATTTTATTTAAAATGAAAACTGTATTTCACAAAGCATCAGAGCGTGGCCATGCTGATCACGGGTGGTTAAATGCAAAACATTCATTTAGTTTTGCCAGCTATTATGATCCAAGTAAAGTGCATTTCGGACTATTACGTGTTTTAAATGATGACATCGTTGCTCCGGGAATGGGCTTTGGTTCTCATCCTCACGACAATATGGAGATCGTTACCATTCCATTAAGCGGAACGTTGGAACATAAAGACAGCATGGGCAACATTGGAGTGATCCGCCCGAATGAGATACAGGCAATGAGCGCCGGTTCGGGATTGATGCACAGCGAATACAACCATTCAACATCGGAAGAGATCAATCTTCTTCAGATCTGGGTTTTCCCGAAAGAGCGCAACGTTACTCCCCGCTACGATCAACGTATATTTTCAGAAGAGGACAAAAAGGATAAATTTAAAACCATTGTTGCTCCAATAAAAGCGGATGATGTAATGTGGATCAATCAGGATGCTTATTTTTCTTTAGGGAAATTTAAATCCGGAAGCAATGTTGATTACACGATAAAACACAAAGGCAATGGCGCTTATGTCTTTATCATTGAGGGGGAAACGGTCATTGAAGGCAATAAGACAGGGAAACGGGATGCTATCGGAATTTGGGAAACTGAAAAGTTTTCGATAAACATTACTACTGACGCTGAAATATTGATCATCGAAGTTCCGATGAACTAAAATTAAGATCTCCTATTGATGAAAGTCGGTAGGAGATCTTTATACTTTTCAAAAAAAAATATTCTCTATCCTATTATCCTTAACTATTTGTTGCTTGAGATAATAATAATATATATATATATTTTATATTATTTGTAAAAACATTCTGGAAAAATCGACAGCTAAATTAGTACGATCATTTAAAATAAGACGCCCAATATTAAGATATAATCAATCTAATCCAGATTACCCTCCGATTAAGCCACGAAACATAAGGGAATAGATTTTTACCCAACGTCAATTTTTTATCAATAAAAATATATTTTAGTCACTCGTATTTATTTTCCCACTTTCAGTCCTCAAAAGATTCTTTAAATAAGCCAATACGTCATTTTGCGAATGACCAATCAGCCAATTCGTCTTGATCTTGGTCATTTAATAATTTGGAATATTCTTTGACATTCACAGCATATAAAAATAAAAACATCATGAACCTCAATAATTTCACAATCAAATCGCAAGAAGCTGTTCAAAAAGCAGTTCAACTTGTTACCATCAATGGTCAGCAAACCATTGAGAATGGGCATATTTTAAAAGGAATTTTGGAAGTAGATGAAAATGTTACACCCTTCATTCTGAAGAAACTGAATGTAAATATTCCTCTATTCACAAAAACACTGGATAAAATAATTGAGAGTTACCCGAAAGTTTCAGGTGGGCAGCCCGTTTTATCAAGCCATGCAAATCAGGTAATTATAAAAGCATCAACATATTTAAAAGAATTTGGCGATGAATATGTTTCAATAGAACATTTACTACTCGCCATTCTTTCAACAAAAGATACCATATCGCAATTATTAAAAGATAATGGCGTAAATGAAAAAGATCTGAAGGCCGCAATAACAGAATTGCGAAAAGGTGCTAAAGCAACCAGTCAAACTGCAGAAGACACTTATAACGCATTGAACAAATATGCGATCAATTTAAATGATCAGGCGAAAAAAGGGAAGCTTGACCCTGTGATCGGTCGTGATGAAGAAATCAGAAGGGTTTTGCAGATTCTTTCACGCAGAACAAAAAACAATCCGATTCTAGTTGGTGAGCCAGGTGTTGGTAAAACAGCTATTGCAGAAGGCCTTGCACATCGCATTATTAACGGAGACGTTCCAGAGAACTTAAAGTCGAAGCAAATTTTTTCTTTGGATATGGGATCACTCATCGCGGGTGCAAAATTTAAAGGCGAATTTGAAGAACGATTAAAATCAGTTGTAAAGGAAGTTGTTTCTGCCGAAGGGGAAATTATTTTATTCATTGATGAGATCCATACACTTGTTGGTGCCGGTGGTGGCGAAGGCGCAATGGATGCTGCAAATATTTTAAAACCTGCATTGGCACGCGGAGAATTACGCGCAATAGGTGCTACTACTTTAAGCGAATTTCAAAAATATTTCGAGAAAGATAAAGCACTGGAAAGAAGATTCCAAAAGGTAATGGTTGATGAACCAAGTGCCGAAGATGCTATTTCAATTTTACGTGGTATCAAAGAAAAATATGAGACGCATCATAAGGTCCGTATCAAAGATGAAGCGATAATCGCTGCTGTGGAATTATCACAACGTTATATAAATGATAGATTCCTTCCCGATAAGGCAATTGACCTAATGGATGAAGCTGCTTCCAAATTGAGAATGCAGATCAACTCCATGCCAATTGAATTGGATGAAGTGGAACGCAAAATACGTCAGTTGGAGATCGAACGTGAAGCGATCAAAAGAGAAAATGACCAGAAAAAACTGGAAGATCTCCATAAAGAAATTGCTGAACTATCCGATAAGAGAAGCGATCTGCGTGCAAAATGGCAAGGCGAAAAAGAAGTTGTTGAAGGAATTCAAAAAGTAAAAGAAGAAGTTGAACATTTTAAATTCGAAGCCGATCAGGCTGAACGTAATGGAGATTACGGGAAAGTTGCTGAGATCCGCTATGGCAAGATCAAAGATTCGGAAATTCAATTACGATCATTTGAAAGCAAACTGGCAGAGATGCAAAAAGATGGTTCTCAAATGATCAAAGAAGAAGTAGGAAGCGAAGATATCGCTGAAGTTATAGCTGTTTGGACAGGCATTCCTGTTTCCCGCATGTTGCAAAGTGAGCGCGAAAAATTATTGCATCTGGAGGATGAATTGCATAAACGTGTTGTCGGGCAAGAGGAAGCGATAGAAGCGATCAGCGATGCTGTGAGAAGAAGCCGTGCCGGACTGCAAGACACAAAACGACCTATCGGTTCCTTCATATTCCTGGGAACTACAGGAGTGGGAAAAACTGAATTAGCAAAAGCTTTAGCAGAATTCTTATTCAGTAACGAGAATAGCATGACGCGTATTGACATGAGCGAATATCAGGAACGTCATTCCGTTAGTCGCTTAGTGGGAGCACCTCCCGGATATGTTGGTTACGAAGAAGGAGGTCAATTGACGGAAGCTGTCAGAAGAAAACCATACAGTGTTGTATTATTGGATGAAATTGAAAAAGCCCATCCCGATGTTTTTAATATTTTGCTACAAGTACTTGATGATGGCCGCTTAACGGATAACAAAGGACGTGTGGTAAATTTCAAGAATACCATCATTATTATGACATCCAATATCGGTTCACATTTAATACAGGAGAATTTTGAGAAAATGACCGATCGGAATAAAAACGATGTGATGGCAAAAACAAAAGTGGAAGTGTTTGAACTATTGAAAAAATCAGTGCGTCCCGAGTTCCTGAACCGCATCGATGAAACGATAATGTTCACACCTCTTAGCCGGGAAAATGTACACCGTATTGTTGAACTTCAATTAAATGGAATTGCCAAAATGCTTGAAGAAAACAATATTCATCTTTCTGCAACCCTTGAAGCAATTGACTGGTTGGCACAACTAGGCTTTGACCCGCAATTTGGTGCCAGACCTGTAAAAAGAGTCATGCAAAAAAGAGTTCTGAATGAACTTTCGAAACAGATTTTGGCCGGAAAAGTTGAAAAAGATGCTCAGATAGTATTAGATGTATTCGACAAAGAATTCATTTTCCGTAATCCAATTGAAGCTGAGAAAAAAATGAAGAAAGAAAAAACCAAATAAAGAACAATGTTAATATATGTTAAGCCTGCAATAATTGGCAGAGATGCTGTGTTATCAATATAAACAACAAAATGAAATGCGGGTGCCAGCGCAAAAAGTAAAATTAAAATGGCCCGATTATGATTAAAATCATAAAGAGTCGAAGAGTAAAACTTAATAACTAAAAAAATCATGAAAATGACTAAAATAAAAAAAGAAATTATCGATAATCGCCCAAAATTTAAATTGCAATTGGACAACAGAACAACAATAACAATTAGATCAACAGTCGCCTTGAAGGTTTGGCAGGAAAAGTATCCAGAGGCCATATTGATCGACTAATCTTAAAAAAAACATCCCCCGATTTTTAATGCTTTCATATTATTTATGAGGGCATTTTTTTATTATATATATCTGCTAATTTAACATACAATTTTACACCTTTTATCTAAAAGTTAGCTTTTGATTTTACGAAAGGAGTATATTTGTGTCCAAATAAAAAAGTATGAAAAAAATATTTTTTGCAATTATTTTCTTTTGTTCATTTTTTTCTGGATTTTCTAAAGAGGGACAAGATCAGGAATCAGGTATCGTTGATAATTCCATTGTAATTGCCCGCATTACAAACGATGACATTGAAGTTTCTATTCCATCTTTTATTTTAACTTTTCAGGAAGTAGATATTAAATTAAAATTCTTCAATCCAAATCATACCAAATTACTTCTGAATAAGGGCAAGATCAATTTCATAATGAATGGTGAAGACCTTCAATTGAATTTTGTGAATGGTGAGGCGAACTTCAAACATAAGTTTGATAGCAGCAAACAACTTACCATTTTAACAGAAGATTTTAGTTTTAAAACAAGTGTAACAGCCTATCCTTTATGGGCATTTCTAGTTCCTCTTGGATTTATCGTATTGTGGGTCATTAGAAGAATGATCAAAAAATAATTTTTCTTTTGATAAAAAAGCCCCTTCTTCTTTTCAGAAAAAGGGGCTTTTTTATTTTATACACGATCTATTATCTCAGATCTTCAATTGAAACACCTTTGTGGGCTTTTGGATCAAATGCAAAATCAGTATCAGGAATTACAGCACTACCCGTAAACGACTTTATGGTATAGGTTTGAGTGCTTCCGTCTTTCATCAACATCTTTACACTACTTATCTGTTTTTTTGCTTTATCAATATACAACTTAATAGTATGAAACTTTTTCTTATCCGGATTAATTGGAAATAAAGTGACCACTTGAGTTGTTGCATCTTCACTTTCAAATTTATATTTAAACCCCTTTTCATAAATGGTAAATATATTTGAAGGATTAACGGCATCATCCCCTCCTACTTCCATATCTTTTATCTGAACTTCATTTGCATCTTTAATAAAATCCCACACCGTTTTTCCATCACAATAAATTTCATGTCCGGGAATTTCCAATTTATATTTTGCTCCCTTTGTCTGAATTTTACCACTTTGTGAATCTTTGGATTTATCTTTTTTCTCCACCACCCAAGAAAATTCAGCTTTGATGGTTGTGTAAGCTTTGGTTTTTGCACTTAACTCATCCAATATTTTCTTTGCTTTCGGATCCTGATCTTGTGCTGCAAGGCTTAAACTTCCAATAGCCAAAAAGGCAATAATTGATAATTTTTTAGTAAACATAATTATTCTTTTTTATTTTCTGTTATCAATTGAACTTTAGGTCATCCCCCTGCCCCCTTCAAAGGGGGACTTGATCCGAGTCACCTTAAGCTTTATAGACTCCTAATTACCTAATCACCTAGATACCTAATCACCTATTCCGGCTTATTCAAAAACTGTTCCAAAGATAACATATCTTTGATAAGCACTTCTCTTGCTTTTGACCCTTCAAACTGGCCAATAATCCCGGCCGATTCTAACTGATCAACGATACGTCCTGCACGGTTATAGCCTAACTTAAGTCTGCGTTGTAATAATGACGCAGATCCTTGTTGTGTTGAAACAACAATTTCAGCAGCCTGATTAAACAGTGCATCTCTTTCAGAAGGATCATCCATTTTACCACTTCCCTCACCATTTTCATCCACATATTCGGGTAACAAAAAGGCAGTTGGATAACTTCTCTGGCTTCCAATAAAATCACAGATCTTATCAACCTCGGGAGTATCTACAAAAGCACATTGTAAACGAATAAGATCATTTCCTGTGGAAAGCAACATATCACCTCTACCGATCAGTTGGTCGGCACCACCGGAATCTAAAATGGTGCGTGAATCGATCTTGGATGTCACCCTGAAAGCAATACGTGCCGGGAAATTCGCTTTGATTGTTCCTGTAATGATATTTACTGATGGCCGTTGTGTGGCAATGATCAAGTGGATACCGATTGCACGTGCAAGTTGTGCCAATCGGGCTATAGGCGTCTCCACCTCTTTTCCAGCCGTCATGATCAGATCGGCAAACTCATCCACAACCAATACGATGTAGGGTAAAAACTTATGACCATTATTCGGATTTAATTTCCGCGCAATGAATTTCGTATTGTATTCTTTAATATTACGCACCTGTGCTTCTTTCAAAAGGTCGTAACGCTGATCCATTTCAATACATAAAGAGTTAAGCGTATGGATCACTTTTTTTGTATCGGTAATAATTGCTTCAGCACTATCCGGAAGTTTCGCTAAAAAGTGACGTTCAATTTTATTGAATAAGGTCAACTCCACTTTTTTAGGATCTACCAAAACAAATTTGATTTGTGATGGATGTTTTTTGTATAACAACGATACCAATACAGCATTTAATCCAACCGATTTACCTTGTCCGGTTGCTCCTGCCATTAATAAGTGCGGCATTTTTGCCAGGTCGGTAATAAATGTTTCGTTGCTGATCGTTTTTCCTAATGCAATAGGAAGATCCATTGTGGTATTTTGAAATTTTTCGGATGCGATCAATGAACGCATCGGAACCATTTCAGGATTCAAATTAGGAACCTCAATACCAACAGTTCCTTTACCCGGAATTGGAGCAATGATACGAATGCCTAATGCTGAAAGACTCAACGCTATATCATCTTCTAAATTTTTAATTTTTGAGATACGTACACCCGCTGCAGGAATAATTTCATATAATGTAACTGTAGGACCAACAGTAGCTTTTATTTTATCTATCTCGATACCGTAATCACTAAGTGTCTTAAGGATACGGTCTTTATTGGCATTCAGCTCTTCGGTATTTATTACAATATCTTTTGAGCCACCGTAATTTTCTAATAGATCTATCGTTGGAAATTGATACGTTCCAAGATCTAAAGTAGGATCGTATTCCCCCACTTGCTCCACTAGTGCCTCTGATATTTGTTCAGGAGTAAGTTCCTGGTCTTTCTCGTCCATTTTTTCTACAATGAACTGAACCCCATTTTCTTCTGTAGATATAACTATCGGCTCTTTCTCAACCGGCTTTTCAACCTCTTCAACAATATCATGTTTTTCCTCATTTGTGATTTCCATTTCCTGAGACTTATAAACTTCCTCAACAAATGGTTCTTCCTCCAACTCTTCTTTAAAAGCATTGACAGGCAATATTTTTTCCTCTTCTTCAACAGGCTCCACTTTTTCCTCATCTGAAACCGGATCTTTTCTGCTTAGATCAAGAGAAATGTTGAATGCAGCGACAAGGAATACAAGAAAAGTAAAACAAAGCAAAACGCCAGTTCCAATAAATCCTAAAATGCTATTCAACTTATTGCTGATGGTATAGCCAAATGCGCCACCCAGATAAAATAATGCATCATGAAAAATATATCCGAGTGCAACGGAAGTAAAGATCAAAAAGAAGAAAGAAAAGATATACGTTTTTCTGACATTTACTAACTCCAGATTAAATGTGATCCTTAAACCCGTTACCAATGCAACAAAAGAAAAGATATAAGAAGCAACACCAAACCATTTGTGAATAAAAATGTGTGATAATAAAGCTCCTACTTTTCCCAACCAATTGGCTACTGCAACATCAGGAGAAAATAAATTACCCATCACTTTATCCTGATCTATCTGCCATGTAAATGCAAATGAAGTGAAAGCGATGGCAGTGTAAATCGATAAAAGCAAAAGGGATAATCCAACAATTTTTTGAAACTGTTCATTTCTCGCGAATGCAAAGAAATTATTTATTTTTTCAATCAAAGGAACCTTGTTTGCATCGGCAGCAAGTTTTTCCTTTTTAGCTTTTTGCTCTTTAGGAGTCTTGCTTTCAGGTGTCTCTTCTTTTAATGTATTTTTAATTGTATTTTTTTTAGGCTCAGCCATTAGTCTTATTTCAAATTAAAAAATTGAAAAATGAAAGATCTATCCGCAATCATTGGGATCACATATAACTGATCTTATCTATCAAAAATACTAAATGGGAATGCTATTGCTCTGTATATATCAAAATCTTATAAACGTAGCATTGTGGATAACAAACGACCCAATTGAGACTTATCAAAGCTTGCAAAAATTAATAAATAAGGCTGAAACAAAGTTTTATGAAACCAAAGCCCACAGATCATATAAACGATCTATGGGCTTTGTGTATTACTTTCTATTATTTTACTCTACCAATATTCCTTTGAAGTATTTGCTGTTAATTACCACCACTCATCATCGATTTTTGTAATTCCTCTAAAGTAGTTTCTTTATAACCATCCTTTACTAATTCAAATTTTGCATCCGGAACAGGCTCCTTCACAATCGTTTTCGTTGTGAAAGTCATTTTAACCCCACTTTGTGAAATCGTATATTCCAGTGGAAAACCTTTTAATCCTTCGAACGTATTTTTTAGATCATTTGTAGGTATTTCCTCCGTATAAAACACGATAAATGTTTCTTCTTTACCATCTTTTGTTTTCATCGTCACCTCAGCCTTTTTACACTTATATCCGGCTATCTCTTTTGTTTCATCTAAATATTTGATGGTAGTGACAGGAGCTGATTCTTTTTCTTTTTTCAGATCAGCCTCATTCATTTTTATAAGATATTTTTGTCCCATGATGTCCATTGTCATTACGGATGTTTTAGTCTTATTATCAAATACCGAAACCGTACTCTGCATTGCAGTATTCATGTCCACTCTGCGTTTATCTCCTTTAATGTAAATAACAGATTCTGCTCCTTTAAGCATTGTTAATGCTTCAGGTGGCAACCCTGAGTTTTCAAAGGAAATTCCCAAAGTAATAACGCCTTCAAAATTTTTTTGCGCGATTCCACTAAAAGCAGACAGAAGGGCAACAGAAAGTGCCAAAAGTATTTTTTTCATTTTAAATAAAATTAAATGGTTATTGTAAACTAGCAATAAATTCTGCCATTTCTTTAGCAGAAATAGCTTTATAGTCAGCAGGAAGTTCAAATGTAGCATCATCTATAGCTTCCTTCTTCACTGTTTTTGCAGTAAATTTCATTTCTAATCCGAATTTTTTCATTTGGTATTCCATTAAAACACCATCAATCATATAAAAAGGATTTGCGAAATTTGGATTTTCTATACTTAACTCATTCGTATAAAAAACATCAAATTCGGTTTGAAATTCATCAGCCATTTTTACATGCACTTTTTGACATTTATAACCAGCAATAACTTTAGTTTCTTTCAGAGGAGTTAATTCAAATTTGTAAGCTTCATTCTCCTTTGCAATTTCAGTTGCATTTTGAACGAGAGAGAATTTTTTTGTAAGAAGTTTTACTAATTGAGTAAGTGTTTTTTTCTCAGGATCAGAAACAAACGCTGTAACAAACAAACCCATGCCTGCACTCATTTCGGCACACGATTTATTGTGCTTGAATTTTATGATCATCTTGCTTGGAGCAAGGGTAGCCATTGGATTATTTTGATCAACAACAGTTGCAGTATACTCAATCGAACCTTCATCAACAGCCTTGTCATTTCCTTGACCACAAGAGCCTAAAATTAGTATCAAAAAGATTCCAGCAAAACTTTGTAATAATCGTTTTTTCATCTAAATATACAAGAGTAATTTTAATCTTTCACAAAACCAGACAAGCAATTTTTGCCGATTAAGTTTCTAAAGATAACGATAAAATGATAATGTCAAATAAAAAACGATTTTTTGACTCATGCCTAATAACCCAAGGTTTTTAGCATTGATTTAAAACTTTGCTCTTTCGCAAATAAGTGGGTATGCATTTCACCTTCTTCGTCAACATCAATAATAACATGCTTTGGAGCCGGAATTAAACAATGCTGAATTCCGCCATAGCCACCTAACGATTCTTGATAAGCACCCGTATGGAAAAAGCCTAAGAACAATGGCTCCTTTTGTTTGTCGGTAACGATTGGCATGTATACCTGATTCAAATGTGATTCTGCATTATAATAATCTTCACTGTCACAAGTCAACCCACCAAGATTCACACGCTGATATTCTTTATCCCAATGGTTTACAGCCAATAAAATAAATTTTTGTTTGATACCCCAAGTATCTGGTAATGTAGTTATAAAAGAGCTATCGATCATATACCATAACTCATTGTCGTTCTGCTTCTTGATGTCTACTATTGAATATAAAGCTGCACCACTTTCCCCTACAGTAAAACTACCAAATTCGGTAAAAATATGCGGTTCATCCACATCTCTTTCTTCACAAATATTTTTGATCTTTTGCAAGATCTCATCCGCCATATATTCATAATCATAACTAAAACTTAAGGATGTCCTGATAGGGAATCCTCCTCCTATATCTAAAGAATCCAATGAAGGGCAAACCTTCTTAAGATCACAATATACATTGATGCATTTTGTTAATTCCGACCAATAGTAGGTAGTATCTTTTATTCCGGTATTTATAAAGAAATGAAGCATTTTTAACTCGCATTTAGCGCTGTTCTTAATGCTTTTATGGTAATAATCGATAATATCCGCCTGACGAATACCTAAACGGGAAGTGTAGAATTCAAATTTAGGCTCTTCATCTGTGGCAACACGAATACCTACTCTGAATTTATTTTTACAAAGTTTTTCCAATAAAGGCAGTTCATTTATATTATCCAGGATCGGAATAGCGTTCACAAAACCATCATTCACCAGTTCACTGATGTACTTCAGATAATTCGGACGTTTATAGCCATTATTAAGAATATAAGTTTCTTTTGTAATTTTACCGGAATCATATAACGACCGAACCAGCGGAACGTCAAATGCAGAAGAAGTTTCTAGGTGGATATCATTTTTTAACACCTCTTCTAAAACAAATTGAAAGTGGGAACTCTTAGTACAATAACAATATGTATATTTGCCCTTATAATCAGCTTTAGCCATTGCCACATTGAATATTTTTTTGGCTTTTTGGATCTGAGAACTTATCTTAGGCAGATAAGAGATTTTAAGAGGAGTACCATATTGCTTAATGATGTCCATTAATGGAATATTATGAAAATTTAGTCCATTATCAACAACATTAAAGTCTTCTTGCGGAAAATCAAAGGTTTGTTGAATTAGATCGCGGTAGGTATTTTCCATTTTGTATAGTTAAACAGGTCAATATTTATAATATTCGCAAAAGTAAGTAACTTACATTGATAAATAATAGCCAAAGTAAGTAATTTAAATTAACAAAATATCAAGAATCAGCTGCAGTTAGTATAAAAGCTTATTACTGTTCTATTTAAAGCAAGACAAATGAAAAATTTAAAGTTTATCGAGGTAAAATCCGAAATTGGAGCTGGAACAAGAGGTGCCAGTATGGGAATAGACGCAATTAAGATAGCCGCCCTGGATTACGGTAGTAATATGTTCAAACAGATCGAATCTATTGAAATAAAGGTTGAAAACCAACTCCTTTTTGAGCCACCTAAGCCGCAATATGCTAAACGAATAGGAGGAATTTTATCTATATATGAGCGTTTATCGACTCAGATCTCTCAGACATTGAAGAAAAGTCAGTTCCCAATTGTCCTTGCCGGAGATCACAGTACTGCCGGTGGAACAATCGCCGGAATCAAAATGGCATATCCAAAGAGTAAATTGGGTGTTATCTGGATCGATGCACATGCCGATATTCATAGTCCCTATACTTCTCCTTCCGGGAATATGCATGGTATGCCTATAGCTGTTGCCCTGAATGAGGACAATATGGCCAACAAAATGAATAAACCCGATAAAGATACCGTTGATATGTGGAATCGATTGAAGAAGATCGGCGGTGTTTCTCCTAAAATATCCTATTCCGACTTAGTTTATATAGGAGTAAGAGATGTTGAGCCGGAAGAAACGTTTTTACTTAAGAAACATAAGGTCAAGATCTTCACTACAGCTGAAGTGAAACGAAACGGAGTAGAAAAGATTGCAAGAGATGCCCTGGCTCACCTATCAAGTTGCAACCTAATATACGTTTCGTTTGATGTGGATAGTATGGATTCTTCTATTTCAAAAGGGACAGGTACTCCTGTTCGTAATGGAATTACAGAAAAGGAAGCGGGAAGTTTATGTGTCCGACTTATCCAAAATCAAAAAGTATGTTGCTTCGAAATATGTGAAGTAAATCCAACACTTGACAAGGAAAACCTAATGGCTGAAAATACATTTGAGATCCTACAGAAGGTGGTTAGTCAATTGACTTATTAATAATCAGACAAAAGGCAAGAAAAAAACTTTGCGTCGTAGCGCCTTTGTGGCAAAGATAATTTTTTATGAATATCGAACAACAACTTACGGAGAAAACTGCTAAAGCCCTGCAATCGCTTTACGGTGCTACGTCTGATAAAATAGCATTTGAAAAAACTAGTCCTGACTTTATTGGGGATCTGACTTTGGTTGTATTTAATTTCTTAAAGATCTCGAAAAAGAAACCTGAAGAAACGGCAACAGAAATTGGAACCTACCTTAAGGATAATATTCCTGAAATTGCTGATTTTAATGTAGTAAAAGGATTCTTAAATATTGTTATTGCTGATTCATTTTGGTTAAACTACTTCAAAATAATAAACGGAAAACCATTTATTAAACCTGTTCCCGACAATGCACCAACCGTTATGGTTGAATATTCTTCTCCGAATACCAACAAACCATTACACCTAGGTCACGTTCGTAATATCCTATTAGGATATTCTGTTTCCAAAATTCTGAGTGCTGCGGGAAACAAAGTCGTTAAGACCAATGTAGTAAACGACCGCGGGATCCATATTTGTAAAAGCATGCTTGCCTGGCAAAAATGGGGAAACGGTGAAACACCCGAATCTTCAGGCTTGAAAGGCGATCACCTAGTAGGTAAATATTATGTTGAATTTGATAAACACTTTAAGTCAGATGTTAAAAATTTAAAGTTAGAAGGCGCAACGGAAGAAGAAGCAGAGAAAAAAGCACCATTGATGCTGGAAGCTCAAGAAATGTTACGTAAGTGGGAAGCGAATGACCTGGAAGTACGTAACCTCTGGAACATGATGAATGGCTGGGTATACAAAGGATTCGCTGAATCCTACAAAACGCTTGGCGTAGATTTCGATAGCACCTATTATGAAAGCAACACCTATTTATTAGGAAAAGAGATTATCGATACTGGATTAGCAAAAGGTGTTTTTAAAACAAGGGATGATAAATCGATATATATTGATCTTACTGCTGATGGCCTGGACGAAAAAACCTTGTTGCGTTCTGACGGGACATCCGTTTATATGACGCAGGATCTGGGAACAGCCTTACAACGTCATCATGAAGTGAAATTCGAAAAAATGATCTATACTGTCGGAAACGAACAAGATTATCATTTTAAGGTTTTATTTCTGATCTTAAAAAAATTAGGTTACGCCTGGGCTGATGGCTTGTACCATCTTTCATATGGCATGGTTGAATTACCGGAAGGAAAAATGAAATCCCGCGAAGGAACAGTAGTGGATGCTGATGACCTGATGAAAATAATGATCGACACCGCAGCAGAAACCACCAAAGAATTAGGGAAAGTAGAAGGATTAACAGATGATGAAGCGAATCATTTATATCAATCTATAGGATTAGGTGCATTAAAATATTTCATGCTGAAAGTAGATCCTAAAAAGAAAATGCTTTTCAATCCCGCTGAATCAATTGATTTTAACGGGAACACCTCCCCTTTCATTCAATTTAATTATGTGAGGATACAAGCCTTGATCCGCAAAGCAAAAGAAGGTTGGGATTTCGAAAATCTGGATGTATTCACGCATAACATTACACTGCTGCAAAAGGAAAAAGAATTGATCATCAAACTCTATAACTTCAATACTGTTTTACAACAGGCAGCCAATGAATTGAGTCCGGCATTAATTGCAAACTATGTATATGATCTTGCAAAAGAATTCAGCCAGTATTATCATGAAACACCTATCCTGAAAGAAGATCAAAAAGATCTGATACTTTTCCGTTTGCAATTATCCAAAACCATTGGTATTGTTATTAAATCAGGAATGGGATTATTGGGAATTGAAGTGCCTGAGCGGATGTAATATATTTCCGATAGATTGTTTACGTTTTTTTATTAAATATCCATTTCCCTAAATTCTGTTTTTTATATTTTTATTGAATATTTCGATTTCAATATCCGTGCAAAAATTTTCAGTGCTTCCCAAAAGGAATTAGTCTCCTCCCATATTTAACAAACTATTTCGATAGTTTAAAAGCTGCCTAGCCTTTGGGCATAGTCCACACAGACAAAATAAACCTCGGCTTATAAAACTACAAACTTTCCCACAATCTTACATATGCCGTATTTTCAATAAAGGAGACTTTTAGTCCTTGTTCTTTGTTTTTAATTTTAAACTATCAAATAACACAGAAAAGGATTGTTAGTATAAATTAAAAAATAGGCGCCATGAAAAAAATAGCTACACTTTTATTTGTCTATTTGTTATCTACAAATATTCATGGACAGTTTTCCTCACTACAATGGCAAAAATCTATTGGCGGAGGAATGTATGAATTCTCAAAGGAGATCGAATACACGACAGATGGTGGTACCATTAATATTGGATACACAGAATCATCCGATGGCGATGTACTTTTTAATCATGGTGGTGGCGATTGTTGGATTGTAAAATTAAATGCCTCTGGTGCAATCGATTGGAAACAAGCATATGGTGGAACAGGTTTCGATTACGGATATTCAATCAAACAAACTCCCGATGGTGGCTATATTGCTGCAGGATATACCGAATCACATGATGGAGATGTTACCATAAACAAAGGTGGTGGTGATTGCTGGATCATCAAATTGGACAATTCAGGAACTATTATCTGGCAAAAAACATTCGGAGGAACATCAAATGATAACGGACAAAGTATCGCTATAACAGCCGATGGCGGTTATATTGTTACAGGTTATACAGAATCAAATAACGGAGATGTAACGTGGAATCATGGAGCAGGTGATTGTTGGATCCTTAAACTTAATAATTCAGGTAACCTTCAGTGGCAAAAGGCATTGGGAGGTTCTTCCTATGATTTCGGACAAGATGTCAAACCAACTTCTGATGGAGGATATATACTAAGTATCGGTAGTAATTCAAATGATGGAGATGTGATAACACAACATGGAAACGGAGACTGCTGGATCGTGAAATTAGATAATTCCGGAAGCATTCAATGGCAGAATTCATTTGGAGGTAGCAATTACGACTTCGGACAATCTATAGAGCAAACGATTGACGGAGGATTCATTCTTGCAGGCTATTCAGAATCAAATGATGGAGATGTTACAGCACAACATGGAAATGGCGATTGCTGGGTAGTAAAATGCGATAAATTCGGGAATCTACAATGGCAAAAAGCCTTAGGTAGCACTGGGAACGATTACGCTTATTCGATCAAACAAATCGCAAGTGGAGGTTACATATTAACAGGATATTCCGGATTGAATGACGGAGACGTTACCGGAAATCATGGTGATTATGATTGTTGGGTAATAGAACTTGATGATATGGGAATTTTAAGGATGCAAAAATCTTTTGGTGGAACCGGTACCGATATCGGATATTCCATCCGCCAAACTTCACCCGATAGTTATATTATTGCCGGCTATTCTACCTCAAACGATGGAGATGTAACAGGAAATCATGGTGGTGGTGATTGTTGGATATTAAGACTAAATGTTTCCACTTTGAGTATTTCAGACAACTCTCAGGAACAAACAATTACTGTTGCTCCAAATCCTAGCTTAGGTAATTTCAACTTCAGTGGCTTAATAGATGAAAGCGTTATAGAAATTTATGATATTACCGGTAAGATACTTATTCAAACAAAAGTTTCAGGCATTAACTATAGTTTGAATCTTGGCGAAGAGTCAAAAGGAATTTATTTCTATAAGGTAACAACGAAAGATGGAACAGACAAAACAGGTAAAATAATCCTTAATTAATTTATTGATCTAATTCTTTATTGATCGTAATTAAGTTTCCAAAAAAAGATCCTCAGACATTTCTGTTTGAGGATCTTTTTTAGTAGCAGTAGTTTTTCTTATTTCACGATCGTTACTGTTCCAATATAATTATGCTGCCTGTCAAATACATCTGTTAATTTTACCTTCCATACGTAAACATCTTGCTGAGCTACATCTGCTCCTCCATTGGCCCTTCCGTCCCATTTATCATACAAGTATTTTCCGTGGAAAATTTCGTTGCCCCAACGGTCAAATATCCATATGTCATATTTAATAATTCCAACTCCATCTCCAAAGAAATAATCATTTATTCCATCATCATTTGGAGTAACGCAATTCGGAATATAAAAGGTGAACTCCGGTCCGATCTCAATAGGATGCATAACTGTATCATAACAGCCATCAGCATTATGAACTATCAATGTTACATAATAAGTTCCTGGATTTGTTGTTGGAAATGTATGAACCGGACTTGGAGTTAATGGTGCTAATGTATCACCATCACCAAAATCCCAAAACCAATAATTCACATCCGATGAAGACTGATTATTCATTGTGATACTTCCATCGAAAATTGATGCAGGATTCGGGTTCGGAGAAAATTCTGCAATCGGATTTACAAAAACTGTTACAAATTGTGATATGAGTAAAGTAGCAGTACAATTATTGTTTGAAGTTACTGTTAATGTTACATCATATAATCCGCTTAAAGGATAACAATGAGATGGATTTTGTAAGTTGCTTGTTGTGCCATCCCCAAAATTCCAATTCCAAGAAACAATCGCTCCTCCTGATACAGAGGAAATGTCTGTAAATGTTGCACAAACCGGAGGACAGCCATTCGGGTTATTCACAATAAAATTTACAACCGGTGTCGGATAAAAAGAAAGTGTAACATTTGATGATGCAAAAGGACAGGATCCCGGTCCATTTGAAGTAAGCGTTAATGTAACTGAACCACCAATAGTATCAGTAGCTCCAGGTGTGTATGTCGCATTTAAGGTTGTTGCACTCGGAGAAAATGTTCCGGAACCACCACTCCATGTGGCACCTGTAGCAGAACCTCCAATAGCACCGGCAAGTGTAACACTTGATCCAAAACACAATGATTGAGGAGAACCGGCATTTGCTGTTTGAACAGGATCAACATTAACAACCACAACATCGGTAGAGGTACAACCTGATGCAGTATTTGTTGTAGTAACTGTATAAGATGTAGAAGAGACTCCAGGGCCTCCATTGGTCAATGTTACAGTAGGATTTGAAACAGTAGTACTGCTTAATCCTGTTAAAGGTGACCATAAATAAGTATCACCTACAGTTGATGCATTTCCAATAACGCCACTTGAACCTGTACAAAATGTAATATCAGTTCCTGCATTTGAGATTGGTGCAGGATTTATAGTAACTGTTGAAACAGCCGTTGACGTGCATCCTAAGGAAGTACCCGTTACAGTGTATGAAGTCGTAGACGCAGGTGAAACAGTTATTGGATTTATTATAGATCCTGTACTCCAAGAATAAGAAGTAGCACCTGCAGCAGTTAATGTAGCCGGAATTCCTGCACATAAAGTAGGTGAATTTACTGTAGTGACAGATAAAGGATTTACAGTTACAGTTGCTATCGCTGTGCCGGAGCAGCCTCCGGTGGTTCCTGTAACAGTATATGAAGTTGTTGTTGCCGGAGTAACACTAATTGGATTTGTTGTTGCACCTGAATCCCAAACATAAGTTGTTCCTCCGGTTGCTGTGAGTGTTGCAGTTTGTCCTGCACAAATGGTCGGAGAATTAACGGCTGTAGCTATAGTTCCTCCAATTGTAACGGTTGCAATAGCAGTGGAAGAACAACCCAAAGAAGTACCTGTAACAGTATACGTTGTTGTTACCATCGGAGTAACTGTAATAGGATTTGTAATTGCACCGGTCGACCACGAATAAGTTGTTGCGCCTGCACCCGTGAGGGTTGCTATTTGTGTCGGACAAATTGTAACTGAGTTTACAGTGGTAACAGGAATAGGGTTAACAGTAACTATACCCACAGCTGTAGAAGTACATCCCAATGTTGTTCCGGTAACAGTATAAGATGTTGTTCCGACAGGAGTAACTGTTATAGGATTTGTAATTGCACCCGTTGACCAGGAATATGTTGTTGCGCCTGCACCGGTAAGCGTTGTTGCAGGAGCTCCTGTACAAATGGTAGGAGAGTTCACTGTTGTTATTGGCAATGGATTAACAGTAACGGTGCTATGTGAAGTATCAATGCAACCATTCAGATCTGTATAGGTACAAATATATGTTGTTGTTGATGCGGGGCTAACGGTAATTGATGAGGTTGTTGCTCCACCCGGGCTCCATGAATAACCACCACCGAGTACCGTTGGTGTTGCGGTTATTGTAGCAGGGCTTCCGGCACAAACTGTTTGTGAAGTAGAAGAAACAGATGCCGGTGGATAAACAGTCACAGAATAAGTTAATAAAGTGGTACAAGCTGCTCCGGAAACAGAGGTTATAGTACATGTATAAGTTGTATTTGTTGCTGGAGACACGGTAACTGTTTGTGTCGTTTGTCCACCGGGAGCCCATGAATATGCAGCTGCTCCGGCAGGCGCTGCAAGAGTTGTGGATGTACCCGGACAAATAAAATTAGGACCGGTGATTGCCATTGGAGCACATTGAACATCTATATAGGCATAAGCAAAATGTGCTCCGAGGGAACAGTCACCAACAGAAAATTTTATTTTGGCGCAGGATCCGATATACGGTGTAAGGTCAATTGCGACCGGTGTCCATGGGCGGTAATAAACGTCAGTATAACCAGCTGCTAAAAAGAATCCCGGTATTGAAGGGCCTCCGACAACTAAATATTGACCGCAAACAATGGGGTTCCCGGCACAATCAAAAACTTCAATTTTAAAAAATGGTTGTTGTTCTGTTGTATGTGCAGTAGCACCATTGGCATCCTGTATTACCACGGCGTATTGATACGTGAGCAAAGCATTTGCTACAGTAACATTAAAGGTTTGTTCCAAAGTTGCACCACCATAACCAGCAGTAACACCATCGCCAAGCATAGCGGAATTTGGTCCCAATCCTGTTGCTACAACAGGAAATCCACCTAATGGATCTAATCCGGCACCGGCAGTGATCGTATGTTGAGGTGCAGCAATTGCAAATGTAACAGGGTTATAAGTAGGAGTTGCTGCCCCGGGTGCTCCATCATGCATAGTGTAACCATAAGTTCCGGACCAACCGGCAAAACTACCTGCATCAAAACCCATGTTGGTACATGCAGGCTGAACAATGGGCGGAGCGATATAATTCACAGCCATTGAATAATCAAAACAAGGACAATATCCCGGATAATTATCGATTAAAATATAATAGCACTGCCCCGCTGTAACATTAGCAGAAACAGCCTGTTCAGGAGTTCCTTGGCAAGTTGAACCACTTACACAAGTTCCGGTACTAGGACAGCCTTGCCACACAGATAAGGAAGGGAATGGCGCAACGACTAAAGGATCGTAACAATAAAAGGTCATATTGGTAAGGGAAATATTTATTGTACCGGTAGTTGGAGCACAAAAATAATACAGCCAATCAGGTCCTTGAGTATTAAGTGCATCAATACAAGATGCACCCACCATATTATAATCATTGGTAGTTGTTCCAGCACAAAGTGTTCCTGTTGTTGTTGAAAAAGGAATGGTTATGGGACTTGCAGATGCTGAAGCACAAGTATTTCCTCCTTGAGAATATCCTAAAAAAGGATGTAACAAAAGAGAAAAGATAAAAGTGATTTTTTTCATGATCTTACGTTGGGGAATAATTTTCATGATCTTATTTTATTTTTTTTTCTCTATTATTTCAAAGGTTTCTTTTGAAACTGTGCCATCAGCAGACCTTGCAGTAACAACTGCTTTCTTATCACTGTTATTTATTTCGCATGAATATATGGATTTGATCTCACGAGGAAGAGGAAGTATTTTTGAATCAGATGAACCTGCAAGCTGTTTAACTTCTGCTGCAGGTATTTTATAAAGCACCTTTTTTGTTTTTGTTGAGTCTTGGGAAAATCCATAGACACTGCATAAAAAGGAAAAGACAATTACCAACTTTATTTTCAAATTCATAGAATTAATATTTTTCTTAAAACAATGATTACATGCTAATATAGATACAAAAACAGGAAATTGGTTGCATAGGAAATTGGAAATGCAAACCTGGGGACGTTCATTAAAATGGAAAAATATCCTAAATACCCTCCCGAATCAATATTTTAAGAGGAAAATAACCTGTTAACAAAACTGGCCTATTTCGAAAAAGTTATCAACAAATAATGTAAAAGTTGAAAAAAAAAGAAAAATACGAGGCAACCCTCTCTTCCCCCCTTTAAATCAATTTAATTTTAAAATAAAAAAGGCTCCAATCAAGGAGCCTCTTTTAATATTTATTTATTTGATTATTATTTCACGATAGTAACGGTACCGATGTAATTGTGTTTTTTTCCAAACACATCCGTCAATTTCACTTTCCAAACATAAACATCTTGTTGAGCCATATCATCACCGCCATTGGCCTTTCCGTTCCACATATCATTAAGATCATGTCCGTGGAAGATCATATTTCCCCAACGATCGAAAATATATAAGTCGTAATTAACAATACCAATACCTTGCCCATAAAAATAGTCATTCACTCCATCGCCATTTGGTGTAAATGCATTTGGGATAAAGAATGTGAACTCGGGTCCAATCTCAACAGGATGTTGAATCGTATCCCAACATCCATCTGCATTATGAACGATCAAGGTAGCAATATAAGTACTAGAAGCTACATCAGGATATGAATGCACAGGACTTGGAACATTGGCAATAGAATCTCCATCACCAAAATAATAGAACCAATAATTTACATCTGATGAAGATTGATTATTCAAGGTAACCATAGGATCAAGAAGGGAAGCTGGATTTGGAGATGCAGCAAATTCCGCAGTAGGCATGTTGAATACATGGACCATTGCAGGGATGGTCATTATAGCTGAACAACCCTGATTAGACGTTACAGTTAATGTTACATTATAGAATCCCGGTAGCTCATAGCAATTTGCAGGATTTTGCACAGAACCCGCAGCTCCACCCTCACCATAATTCCAATTCCATGAAACGATGTTATCACCTCCGCCAACAGTTGAATTGTCGGTAAATTGGACACAATGTACCGGACAACCATCGGGATCGTCAACTACAAAACTTACGACAGGAGTTTGATAAAAAGAGAAGGTAACATTTGATGATGCAAAAGTACACGGACCTATCGGGTCATTTGTTGTTAAAGTTAATGTGATAGAACCTGCAGCATACTCAGCAGCGCTAGGAGTATAAACAGCATTTAAGGTGGTGTTATTTGGAGCATATGTTCCCGCTCCACCGCTCCAGGTTCCACCTGAAGCAGAGCCAGCAACAGCACCACCTAAGGTAATACTTGAGCCGATACAAACACTTTGTGGCGTACCCGCATTTGCAGTAGCAACAACATCAACAATTACATTAACAACATCTGTAGAAGTACAACCGGAAGCTGTATTTGTTGTTGTAACTGTATAAGGATTTGTTGTAGCCGCAACGCCACCATTAATTAACGTTACCGTTGGATTTGATAAGGTAGCACTACTTAATCCTAAAACAGGAGACCAGGAGTATGTATTTCCGGCAACGGTAGCTGAACCAATATTACCAACGCCTCCCGTACATATTGTTACATCCGGACCGGCATCAGATATTGGAGGTGGATTAAAAGTAACGACAACGGGAGCAATATCAGTACAAGAACCTGTTGCAGTTGATTGAATATAATAGGTAGCACCTGTTGAAATTGCAGAGGCACCAACCAAAGGAACAGTTGCAGCAGGATCGGTCCAATAGGATAACACGCCGCCACCTGTACTTCCAGCAGTAACAGCCGCAGCAGTGATATCGATAGTGCCTGGTGAACAAACCGCAGCGGGATTAGTAATTGTTAAAACAGGTAAAGGATTTACAGTTACCGTTGCAACAACAGTGCCTGTACAACCACCCGAAGTAGCAGTTACCGTATAGGAAGTGGTTGCTAAGGGAGTTACACTTAATGGATTAGCTGTTGAGCCTGTATTCCAAGTATAAGTTGCTCCGCCAACAGCGGTTAGTGTTGCAGTTCCACCGACACAAATTGTTGGTGAGTTAACTGAAGGTGCCAATGTACCGGAAACAGCAACTGTTGCTATCGCTGAAGAAGTACATCCCGACGTTGTTCCTGTTACCGTATAGGTTGTGGTAACTGCAGGTGAAACAATGATTGGATTTGTAATAGCTCCTGAACTCCATGAATAACTTGTTGCACCTCCTGCAGTTAATGTAGCTGAAGTAGTTGGACAAATTGTAGGAGAATTAACTGTTGTAACAGGCAACGGATTAATAACAACGGTAGCTGTAGAAGTTCCACCACAACCACTCACAACAGTGTATGTAATTGTATTATTTCCAACGGATGCAGAGGCGGGATTAAAAGTTCCTAATGCTGCGCTGGTAATACCGGTTCCACTCCAAGTACCACCGGCAGGTGTTCCAGCCAAAGTAACAGCAGCAGCGTTGGCACAATACGGGCCTGCAGGAGTTATTACTGGAGGGGTACCTGTTGTAACAGTAATATTTTGAGTTATTATTGAATTACACGGTCCCCAAGTGGCAATTAAAGTAACCGGATAAGTACCTGCAGCAGGGAACGTATAGGAAGGATTTTGCGTTGTTGCATCGGCAACCCCATCCCCATTAAAGTCCCATGACCAAGAATTAATACTACCCAGAGGTGTTGAGGTATCTGTAAATACAGTTGGCAAACCGGCACATACGGTTGTATTTGTGAAACTGGCAACCGGATTTGCTGGGCTAGTACCAACAACAATTGTTAGTGTTGTGGCACAAGCAGGACCGGCATCAGTTGTAAATACACATTGATAGGTTCCACCGGCATTCACAGTACATGTCTGTCCGGTAGTTGAACCCACTATTCCTGTTGTTCCACCGGCAGTATTTGTCCAGGAATAAGTAGCTGCACCAAGAGGGGCTGTTAAAATAACAGTACTTCCTCCGCAAACCGAAGGTGAAGATGTTAATAGGGTTAATGGATCACAATCTCCGTCAATATAAGCATAACCAAAATGACCGCCCTGAGCACAATCTGAAGAAGTAAATTGTATTGTTACACATTGTCCAATAAAAGTATTTAAGGGGATGTTTACTGTTGTCCAATTGTGCCACCAAATAGCACTTCCCGGGGATGTTTCGACAAAGCCAGCCATAGGAGGTTTTGCCATAACCATATATTCACCACATCCAATCGTATTCCCTCCTGCATCTCGAACGTGAACGTTAAAATAAGGTCGTTCAGGATCGGAATGCAATCCATCATTAGGATCCTGCAAAACACAAGCATATCTGTAAGTAAAATTTGAATTTGCAGCGGATACAGTGAATGAAATACTCGCTCTGGAAGCACCAGGAGGCACAAGATTCCAAAAACCACTTCCGTCTCCTAACATCAAAGAACTTGTTCCACCACCAGGTGGTACAACAGGTAAAAGAGTCCCACCAACGACAGGGTCAAAACCGCCAACGGTCTGAATAACATGTTGAGATGAATTAAAACCAGCGACAATATTACATGGGTCACTTGCAGAACTGGCACAAGCATCACCAGTCGAATAATCCCAAAAACCTGTACCGGATTCAAAACCAGGATTAGTACATGGAGAACCGCAATTAAAAGGAATTGGATTTACTCCGATAACTGGCGCTCTTCTTGGTTTGAGGGAAGAAACAATGACATCTCTCCTTTTTTTAAAATCCAGATAATAATTATTGTAAACCGGTTGTAAGCTGGAACAGTAGTTTGAAATTTCAGATTTAGTAGTAATTTTTCCAGTTCCAATTTGATAAATTAAACATTGTTTATCTTTTTTTAATTTTCCAATTACATATTGAATGAAATAATCTATGTCATTAAAATTGCCATCATTTGTAAAAACTATATAATTAAGAAAACTTTTATAATCAACTCTCTCCATTAGAATAGCCGATTTTCTCTGATATATTTTCCATTCATTTTCTGAAACCCCATAAGGATTGGAGAGAGGCTTAGCAACAATTTTTGTATTTTGTGAAGTAGCAGAAAATGCCATTAGAATCAGCAAAAGTAGTATTACTGATTTCAATTTTTTGTAGATAAATGAATATTTCATTATATCAGGTATTTAGTAGTTTGCAACGAATTTAGTTAGTATTGTTTCAATTAAAAAGTTTTTGAAGAACTTATTTGTTCTTGATTATTTCGAAAAACTTAGACGAAAAACCTAAAATATCGACAAATGAGCCAATTTTGCTTATCCCCCCCATGTACTTAATAATCAATTACTCCCCAAAAGGTTACATCTGGAGCTAAAACTTATTAATAAATCAGGAATTTGCACCAAAAAGGAAGCACCCCATATTTTTTTAATTCATTTATAGAAATGTGATGTA
>CANJPX010000021.1 GCA_947476185.1 Bacteroidota bacterium | reverse complement strand
TGTTGCAGCACCTACCATTTCTATTGCCGGACCAAATCAGACAATTTGTAGCACCTCAGCCTTATTGGCAGCAAATGCACCAACAACAGGAACAGGAACCTGGACATTGGTAAGTGGCTCTGGAACAATAACTACTCCATCGTCTCCAACCTCAACAGTTACCGGATTAGGATTAGGTGCAAATGTATTTCAATGGACAATTGATAATCCTCCATGTACTCCTTCCTTTACCACAGTTGCAATCACTAATACAGGCGGACCAAGTATTAATGCAACTTCACAAACAAATGTATCTTGTAATGGCGGAAGCAATGCTTCTGCAACTGTTGCAGGTTCAGGCGGAGCGGGTTCTTACACGTATTCATGGACAGGTGGAGCCGGAACAAGTGGTTCGGCCAGCGGATTATCGGCCGGAACATATACGGTAACAGTAACTGATGGAGCAGGTTGTTCAAGTACAACATTTGTAAATATTACAGAACCACTTGCAATTTCAGGAAGCGTAAATACCACATCTGCAAACTGCGGTTCGAATGACGGATCAGCAACAGCAACAATTGCCGGAGGTTCTGGAACCTTCACCTATTTATGGGCTCCGGGCGGTGCCACAACATCCTCAATAACAAGTATTGGTACCGGCATTTATACCGTCACAGTTACCGATTCATTAGGATGTACATTCGTCACCTCGGGAACCGTAAGTTCTATTGGAGGACCAGCTGTCAATGCCGGAACTGATGTAACCATAACCTCAGGCTCAAGCACCGTTTTAACAGGAACAGCAAGTATAGGTGCAACATACAGTTGGACACCACCCATAACTTTAAGTTGTAATACATGCGCATCACCAATTGCGAGCCCTACACAAACAACAACATACATTCTTACTGTTACGCTTAGTGGATGTTCTTCAAGTGATACAATTACAGTATTTGTAGAGGAAGAATGTGGTGAATTATTTGTTCCGAATGTATTCTCTCCAAATGGAGACGGTGTAAACGATTCATTAAAAATTTATGGTGGTTGTATCAAGGATCTAGAGTTTGTAATTTTTGATCGTTGGGGGGAAAAGGTTTTTGAAACTACTGACCCTACAATTGTCTGGGATGGAACACTCCATGGCAAAAGATTGGATGCAGCTATTTTTGTTTATTATCTTAATGCCACGATCAAAGGCATTGAAGTAAAAAAACATGGTAATATTACTTTAGTAAAATAAAAATTTATTTTTTCAAATAAATGAAAACGAAAAAAATAATTTGTAAAAAGATGATTAGAAGAATATTAATTTTATGCGCCTTTGCAGGTTTTTTATTTAATACGCAACTGATTGCACAGGATATTCACTTTTCTCAATTTGACGAAACACTGTTGCAATTAAATCCAGCTGATGCAGGTGTGCCGCACGACATACGCATAGTTACCAATTACAAGAACCAATGGCAAAGTGTTGGTTCTCCATACAAAACTTTCGCACTTTCTGCTGATGCACGCTTATTAAAAGATAAGAAACATCATCTTGGTTTAGGACTTGATTTTTTTTCAGACAAATCAGGAAATGCTAATTTAACTTCCAATCAAGCTAATCTTTCTCTTTCCGGAATAATAACTGTAAATGAACACAGTGTCATCTCAGCAGGATTAATGAGTGGCTTCGCTCAGCGCAGCATTTCTTTGGGAGGACTTGAATGGGGAAGTCAATACGATGGCTCAGCCTATAATTCAACTCTTTCAACAGGAGAAACAGAAACAGCACAAGCATTTAATTTTGTTGATCTTGGAGCAGGAATGGAATACAGTTATGGAAACAGTGAAATGTATATTTCTGCAAACAACGCTAGAAAAGTAAATTTAGGTGTGGCAGTATTCCATCCCAATAATCCAACTTATACTTTTTATGGAGATAACACACAAACTTTGCATACAAAATGGGTGTTTCATGGAGAGGCTGCAATAGGAATAAGAAACACGAATCTGGTGTTGAAGCCTTCCTACATCGTATTTATTCAAGGAGCTACTAAAGAAATAACACCTGGCCTGTCATTTCAATACATCTTACAGGAGGCTTCGAAATACACAGGAAATAAGAAGCCAATGGCAATTTCCATTGGCGGATATGAACGTTTACAAGATGCTTTTATAGCGGCATTTAAATTTGAATATGCAAACTATGCGATTGGTTTAAGTTATGACATGAATTTATCAAAATTGAAAACTGTAAGTAAGACACGCGGAGGATTTGAAATCTCTTTAAGATTTATTGCCCCAGGCGCTTTTGGAAAAAGTTCTACCTCAAAATCAAAATTTATTTGATTTATTTTTTATGACTAAATATTTTTATTACGTTTATATAGAAATTAAAAATATAGCAAATGAAAAAAATAAAAGTTTCCAGTCTTTCACTTATAATTGTGATCTCCCTTTTTCAAGTGCGTTTAGTAAATGCTCAAATGGTTGGACCTAATGCATACATAAAAGCAACCAGTTTAGAAATTGGTTTGGATGGACAAGGAGGATTTGAAGGATGTAATACTACGACTTCCCCACCACTTGCCGGAATGCACCCTCGTTCGACCAACCCACAATTCGGTTTCGTAGCTAATCCTCAATTAAATGCATGGTTAACATTTGATGGTGATTTTTTTACTCCAGGGACTCCGGAAAATGGCTGGGGAATAGAAATTGGCACAACGGGTGGAGTAACTGCAAGTAATAATGCAACTTCTGAATGGGGAATTCCTGGCGCAATAACTGATTGGTCCCATACCTTCGATTGCTATTCTGCTGATTGGGAAGGGGACCTTACTTCAGGAACCAACTTACATTTTAAGATCAATTATTTTCTTCAGGAAACAGATTTGTTTTATACTACAACTGTTTCAATTACAAATAATACGGCTGCAACTATCCCTGAACTATTTTATTACAGGAATGTGGACCCTGACAATGATGTTTCAATAAGCTTAGATTATATTACTCAAAATACAATTGTTAGTCAACCTGGAACAGGATGTAATTTGGCACATGTAAGTGCTACATCACTTGTGCCTTCGACTCAACCTCAATCCTACTTAGGCTTTGCGGCTATAGGAGCAAACTGGAGAGCAATGTATGGTGGATTCAGCAATAGAGACGGATCCGACATATGGAATGGTGCAGGACCAGGTTTTGTACAAACAATTGGTTCAACAAATTTCGCAGATGAAGCAATTGCACTTGGATATAAAATAGAAAACTTAGCTCCTGGTGCTACAGAAGTAATTAAATTTGTAGTGATTCTTGATAATGCCTCTGCATCACAAGCCATAAATAATTTATTATATTTAACTTATCCAGGATCTGTTGCAGGTGCTCCGTTAAGTTGTACGCCATTTATTGATACAATCCCAACCTGCGGAGGTCCCGTCCCTATAAGTGTTACAGGAACTAACATATCAGATTATACATGGACATGGAGTCCCACAACTGGGATTACTCCGTCAACAGGACCAAGTGTTATTGCAAATCCATCAACTACTACAACGTATACTGTAACAGGTACACCAATTTCTGCATGTGTCGCTCCAATTAGTTTTACTTTTGTTGTTGATCTTACAACACCGGCAAATGCAACTATTAATACTGTAACGCCTATGTGTTCAAGTGCCCCACCATTCAATATGACATCCGTTTCTAGTGGAGGAACATGGACCGGAACCGGAATTACCAACAGCGGAATCGGTACGTTTAATCCATCTGTTGCAGGAGCCGGAACATTTACAATCACACATAATATTCCTGGATCCTGTGGAGATACAGCCTCAATTACAGTTCAAGTGCTTCCTTCACCAACGCCATCAACCGTTGCGGATGTTACCAGCGGATGCGCCCCTCTTTGTGTAAATTTCACTGAAACTGTAAGCGCTACTTGCAGTATTTTAGGCTATACCTTTGGTGATGGAGACATTTCTAGTTCAAGCAATCCGAACCATTGCTATGACAGCGCAGGAGTTTTCTCTGTATCTATTCATTGTACAGATTCAAATGGCTGCGTTGGAACAACCATATTTAGTAATATGATTACCGTATCACCTTCGCCCTTAGCCAATTTCACGGTAGCACCAGGAACAACTGTTGCTCCCGGAACAACTATTAATATAACAAACAATAGTATTGGTAGCACAAGTTCATCTTGGACATTTGGCGATCCTGCCTCTGGAACAAATTCATCTAGTTTATTTTCTCCCACACATACTTATGTTAACGAAGGAACTTTTTGCATCGAATTAATTGCAGCTAATTCAACAGGATGTTTGGACTCAGCTAAATATTGTGTAATCGTAGAAGGTGAAACTACCATTTTTATACCAAATGTATTTAGCCCAAATGGCGATGCAAATAATGATGTGTTCTTAGTTTCTAGCCACAATGTAAAGGAAATTAAATATGATATCTATGACCGATGGGGCCTGAAAATAGCAAGCTATAATGGAATAACCGGAGGCTGGAATGGCGAAACTAAAAATGGCAAAATGGCGCCTGACGGTGTTTATTATTATATTCTAAAAGCTACAGCTAACAATGGAAAAGAAATAAATAAGGAAGGCTTTATTACTTTACTCTCCGTTAAATAAAAAAAATTTAATAAAAAAAAGCTCTCAAATTTGAGAGCTTTTTTTATTGATTTTTCGTTAACCTTCTGTTAACTTATTCGTCACATTCCACTGCTATTTTTACAAAAAAAATAAAAAATGAATCAGGAAACGGCAGCGATTATCTATTTAAAGAATGGAAAAAGAAAATATGGCATACTACTCAACAATGTGATCAATGAAGCATACCATTTTATTTCAAATACTAATTACGAAGAATTTAAGCGAAATAGAGATCAGGTACTTATAGAAATTTTCCCTATCTTCTTGATAGAAACAATCGACACTGATTTAAAATAGTGATCAGGAAAAGCCCCTTTGTTTTTTAATATTTTCGTAAGCACTCTGTACTTTTTGAAATTTCTGATTTGCAGCTTTTTGAACATCTTCACCAAGAGCCGCAACTTTATCAGGATGGAATTTTACCGCCATTTTTCGATATGCCTTTTTCACCTCCTCATCGGAGGCTGCAGGAGTGATTTCCAAAATCAGGTAATCACTATTTGTATCCCTGAAATACATCGCTTTTAAAGAATTAAAATCAGCAGCACTAACACCTAAATAATTGGCAATTGTATGCATGGTTTGTAACTCTAATTCATGAACATGTCCGTCAGCTTTTGATATTCCAAATAAATAATGAATAATCTGCAATCGTTCTGAATGGGGCATGTATTGTTTGATCTGCAAACAGACCTCCTGTAAAGGAATTTCTTGTTTTAAAATTTCCTTCAATAACAATATCTGTTGCTGAGCATGTTCCTCACCAAATTGATTGCTGAAAAACCTTTTTACATAATCCAACTCGCTTTTCAAGGTTTTCCCGTCGCTTTTCATTACCGCGGCAGACAGCACCAATAGACTCGCTGCAAAATCCCCAGCATGCGGAGCGTTTCCGCGAGAGGAATAGGTGGTTTTACCATTCGTTTGAACGGTAACACTGGCAGCGTCAAAGGCCGAACCCAGTGCAAAACCAAGAATACCGCCTAAAGGTCCGCCCAAAGCCCATCCTAAGCCTCCACCCAACCATTTTCCAAATTTTACTTTTGCCATAATAATTTTTTCTCTTGCAAAGTTAATTATTTAAAAATAGTTAGAATAGGAATGAATATTTTAAATTCGCTTAATAAACAAATTCAACATTAAATAAATCTATACTCATGAAAACAGATCTATATACAAAAACAGTACTTACAGTAATTGCACTTGCATTAGTAGCATTAGTTGTTAAAAATGGAACTATTGTAAATGAAGCAATGGCGGATAAAACAAATTTTAACCGGTTTGCATCCATTCCAATAAATCCTGATGGTTCCATTAATGTAAAAATGATGAGCGATATGGATGTAAACATCAAGAGTATTGGAGGAAGCAGCGTATATGGAGCAATCCCTATGAATTTGAAAGAGATTGGAGGAAGCAGTTTTTATGGCTCAATCCCCATTAACCTAAAAGAATATGGTGGAAGCGCTGTTAGCTCCAATGGATTACCTGTAAATATTGAATCAGTTGATGGAACAAGTATCTATAGCTCCGTTCCGGTAAAAGAAATAAAATAAACTCAATAACTTTAATTACAGGCAGTTGCATTTTTTTGGATAAAATTTTGCCGACTTTCATTACAATTATCCTATATTCGCTTCAAACTAACCAAAAACAAAAAACATGAAAAAAGTATTATTATTTTCGACTGTAATTGCAGCAGTATCTTTTACATCATGCAAAAAAGACAGAACTTGTACTTGTAAAACGACAGACAAAACTACAGGTGAGGTAACAACTGATGTTACAATTGTTCACGACTCAAAAAAGAAAGATGCACGCTTATTTTGTTTGGGTACACAAACAACTTCAACTACAGGAAGTTCAACTTACGTTGGGGATGATACTGTTTGCGAATTGAAATAATAACTATTTCAAAAACAGACATTATCCATTTGAATTTCAAGCATTTATGTAAATACAAGCGATTTAGAGTCATTCTATTGTTATCAATTAGAAAAAAACTATAAATTTGCAATCGTATTAACAAACTAAAACTAAATCAAATGAAAAAAGTATTATTATTTGTTGCTGTTGTTGCAGCTGTATCTTTTGCTTCATGCAAAAAAGACCGTGTTTGTACTTGTGCATCTTCTACAGGAGGATCTAGCACTGTTACATACACTAGTGCTAAAAAAGGTGATGCAAGAGCAGCTTGTCTAAGCAAATCTTACACTTACACAACTGGAGCAACAACTACTACAGTTACTGAAACTTGTACTTTGAACTAATCTACGATTGGTTTATAAAAAAGCGTTCTTCCTTGAAGGACGCTTTTTTTTTACCCGAAATTATTTTATATGATAAAGAAAATAACACTTACCTTTTTATGTGCCCTTATGGGTGCTGTGTTTATCTTTTCAGGCTGGGTAAAGCTTTTCCCTATCGAACCATTTGAATATACCTTTGTTGACCTGGGTTTTATCAATTGGCAAGTGGCACCATTTATTGCCCGATTAATGATCGGAGCCGAATTATTAATAGGAGCCTTGCTTATACTGAATCTTAACCTTCATAAGATCACCTATAAACTAGCTATAGGTATACTTTTGTTTTTTTGTGCCTACCTGATTCTACTCATTATTTTAGTCGGCAATAAAGGAAATTGTGGCTGTTTTGGTGATACAATACAAATGACTCCATTGCAGGCATTGCTAAAAAATATTGTTATGCTTGTAATCTTTTTTGTCTTATTCAAATTTCATGAAGGATGGCAATTGCCGAAGAAATTTAGTTTTATCATGACACTCATTTATGCTTCTACACTTGCATTCCCATTCGTAAGAAACCCGATCGAATTAAATTACTCTGAAGCTTATTTAAATAAAACTGAAGACAATTATAAATTGGAATTGGATTCATTATATAACAATGCCAAATTAAATATTCCACCAAAGACACTTTCTCAGGGAAAGCATATAATAGCTTTTATGAGTATGACCTGTCCACATTGTCGCATTGCAGCAAAAAAGATGAGAATAATACATGAACGCAATCCTGAAATACCTTTATATTTTGTTTTGAATGGTAAAGATGAAAAGCTAAAACCTTTTTTTGAAGATACCCACTCTGAAGAGATACCTCACTGCATTTTAAATGGAAGGAATTTTGTTTTCCTTGCCGGAGTAGAAATGCCCCGAATATTCCTGATCAACAATAGTATTGTTGAACATGATATGAATTATATTGATTTGGATCAAGGGGAAATTGAAAAGTGGTTGAAGAGTAATATCAAATAGCAAGCATCTGTATCAAGAAAAATGATTAAAAAAATCTCGTGAATAGGACGAGATTTTTTCATTTTATATATAAATTATTTTTTTATCCTGATACCTGAGACAAAATCCCCTATACATCTTTACCAACTTCCACCTGAGCCTCCGCCACCAAATCCTCCGCCACCGAAGCCACCAAATCCTCCAGACGAGCCGCCACCACCGCCGCCAAATCCTCTTCCACCACCCAACATAGAACCTAAGAAAAATCCTGTACCCATACTTAAACCACCACTACCTCCACCACCTTTTCCGGAGCGCAAAATAACGAACAGAATAATAAAGATCAAAGGAATGATTAATCCCATAGGAAGACGTTTTCTAGAATGTTTTTTTCCATAAGCATCCGAACTGTATTCAGCTTTTGCCAATGACATCAACACATTGGTTGTTTTATCTAAAGCATCAAAATAATTCCCTGATTTTAAATTAGGGAGAAGTTCATTTTCTTCAATTTGCCTGCAAGTGAGATCGGGAATAGCGCCCTCTAATCCTCTACCCGGGGCAATAAAATATTGACGTTGTCCTTTTCCACCGGAAGGTTTGATCAGGATCACTATCCCATTGTCATTCCCCTTTTGCCCTACACCCCATTTCTCACCCAACTTTGCTGCATATTCCCATGGCTCCCGTCCACCAAGATCATCTGCAATAATAATAACGATCTGGTTAGATGTTTCATTTGCAAATGTCTGAAGTTTTTGCTCTAATCTGGCTTGCTCATCATTTGAAATAAATCCTGATTCGGAATAAATATTAACTAATCTGGGCGGATTTGGTCGATCCGGAATACCATCCGATTGGGCATAAGAGGAGATTGAAAGCAAGAGTAATAAGAATGAAAATAGCCCCACCCAACCTCCCCTCAAGTGAGGAGTACTTTTAAATGTAACCATGTTCATTTTAGTTGACATATTTAATTCGTAATAAAGTTTTTGAAACCTCTATAATTAGAGAGAGGATGAAATATTATTTACCAAAACTTACTTCATTGTCCAACTCATTGGTATCATTTGATTGAAGAGGGAAATGCATTTTCAATTTTTCTCCTGCCAATTCAATACCATTGCATAGTCCTTCTGTAAATTGTTTTTGTTTAAAATGATCGAACATAAGCACTTTAACAGTATCCCAAAAATCAGCAGCTACTTTATCATTGATCCCCTTGTCGCCAAGAATAGCGAATTTCCTATCATTGACAGCCAAATAAAACAAAACGCCATTTCGCAATTCAGTCTTATTCATCTTTAATTTATGGAAAATTTTTGCAGCTTTATCCAACACATCTTCTTTACAATCATCATCAATATGCACACGAATCTCACCGGAAGTATTTAATTCGGCATTGGCAATTGCATCTTGAATGGATTTTTGTTGCTCTGCAGTAAAGAATTTTTTTGCGCTCATCTAATATTATACTAGTAGTTCAGAAAAAAAAAGGAGATCGTTTATTGGTCTTCAATATTCGCATCTCCTATTTTCAGATAACAGAAAATTAAAATTTAACTTCGGGAGCTTTTTCAGAACCAACTGCTGCTTTGAAAGAATCTTTTTGAGGGAATCTTGTTTTATTTAAGAGCATTTCATTCAAGAACCCTGAAATATGCTCATTATAAGTAGCTACGCTCTCATTATACTTGTCGCGGGCAAAATTTATCCTATTTTCTGTCCCTTCCAATTGTGCTTGCAAAGCCTGGAAATTTTCGGTTGAGCGTATTTGCGGATATGCTTCAAAGGCCAGATTAATTGCGGTATTAATCTTTTTGCCCATTATCTCCATATCTTCAGGAGTTTTTGCATTTACAATACCAGCACGTGCCTGGGTAACGGCAGTTAAAATACCTCTTTCATTTTCAGCAGCACCTTTTACCGTTGCCACCAATTGAGGAACTAGATCAGCTCGTCTTTGATAACTGGATTGAACATCACCCCATGCGTTTTCAACCGCCTTTTGATATTTATTTGCTGTATTAAAATTGCCTCTATACATCATAAAGATGATAAATACAAAGAGAAGCAAGCCTCCTCCTATTATTAATCCTAAAAACTTTTTCATATTTTTATTTTAGTTTGGTTAGTGTGCATATATATTGTCAAAGGATATACCAATCAGGTAGTAATGACAAGCTGACTATTATTTGGCAGATAATACATTCACTCCTTCGTACCTATTTAAAGAAGAAACATCCTATAAAGCTAATACTAGTCTATTAAATCGACACTTCGTTTTATAAACTTTGTCAGTTCTTCACCTTTTAATAGCCCTTGGGACAACATTGCCAAATCAGCAGTTTGTTTTGTCAGTTGTTTCTGTTTTTCAACATTCTTCTCGTTCAAGATCTTTGAAATAAGAGGGTGATTGCTATTTACAACCAAATTATGCATTTCAGGCATTGAACCATAAAAGGCCATTCCACCCCCACCCATTGCACTCATGTCCTTCATTCTACGCATAAATTCAGGCTTCGTAATTAGCATCGGTGCATCTTTTTCACTTAGACTTTCAAACACAACCGTGAATTTTTCCTTGGAAATTGTTTCCTCAACCAAAGGTTTCAGCTTCTTTTGCTCTTCCTCAGAAAGTTTCGAAGGCTGATCCTCCTCCTTTTTAATGATCTTATCAATTACATCAGCATCAACACGAACAAAAGAAGTATTTTGCAATTTGGATTCTAATTGATTGATATAATGAGAATCTATCGGGCTATCAAAAACAATTACATCGTAACCGCGATCTTTAGCCGTTTCAATAAAACTATGTTGCTCATCGATATTTGTTGTATACAGATAAATCACTTTTTTGTCTTTATCTGTTTGAGCAATTTTCACTTTTTCAGCATATTCTTCCAAAGTGGAATATTTCCCATCCGTACTTTTTAGCAAAGCGAATTTTTGTGCTTTCTCATAAAATTTTTCTTCAGAAAGCATTCCGTATTGTACAAATATCTTGATGTCTTCCCATTTTGATTCAAAATCAGCACGGTCCTTTTTAAAGATCTCCTCTAATTTATCCGCGACCTTTTTGGTGATGTGGGCAGAGATCTTCTTCACATTTGAGTCGCTTTGCAAATAACTACGACTAACATTTAAAGGAATATCAGGGGAATCAATCACACCTTGCAACAATGATAAAAAGTCAGGAACAATATTCTCAACCGAATCAGTAACAAAGACCTGATTACAATACAATTGGATCCTATCTTTTTGTGCCTCAAACGTTTTCTTTATTCTAGGAAAATATAGAATTCCAGTAAGATTGAACGGGTAATCAACATTCAAATGAATATGAAACAAAGGATCTTCAAAATTCATCGGGTATAGTTCACGATAAAAATTCTTATAATCTTCATCTTTGAGATCAGCAGGCTTTTTTGTCCATGCCGGAGAGGGATTATTGATGATATTATCTACTTCAACTTCCTTATCTTTTTCACCTTCTTTGCGCGTTCCAAATTTTATTTCTACAGGTAAGAATTTACAATATTTCATCAATAAATGATCGATGCGCTCCTTTTCAAGAAACTCTTCGGAATCCTCTGCGATATGCAAAATAATATCAGTACCTCTTCCAGTTTTGGTTGTTTCCTCGATCTTATACTCCGGACTGCCATCACATTCCCAATGAACAGCTTGAGAACCCTCTTTGTGAGACAATGAAACTATCTCAATTTTCTTTGCCACCATAAATCCGGAATAGAAACCTAATCCAAAATGACCAATGATAGCATTCGCTTCAGGCGTTTTATCTTTATATTTATTAACAAACTCTTCAGCTCCACTAAAAGCAATTTGTGTGATATATTTTTCAATTTCTTCAGCAGTCATACCAATCCCCTTGTCACGGATGGTAAGTGTTTTAGCTTCTTTATCGATGATCACCTCAACTTTTATATCACTGAAATCACCTTTCGCCTCACCAATAGCAGAAAGCGTTTTTAATTTTTGTGTAGCATCTACCGCATTGGAAATAAGCTCACGCAAAAATATTTCGTGATCACTGTAAAGAAATTTCTTGATTATTGGAAAAATGTTTTCTGTTTGAACGTTTATCTTACCTGTACTCATGGTTTTTTAAATTATAGATTTGAATTTATAGTTATCAATGACGCTTCATGAAGTCAAACTATGTGCCAGTAGGCAGCTGCTGACAAGATGACAATCTTTCTTTTGAGCATAATTCCATGCAAATATCGTATTTTTATGCAATGGCAATAGAAATAAAGAAAATAGGTGTGCTGACTGGGCATAGTGGAGCAGTTTACACATTGGAAAAGGGTGAAAATTCGTCGCATTTCTTCTCCGGAAGCAGCGACAAATTTGTTGCCTTATGGAATATAGAAACAATGCAGGCAGAAAAATTTGCTGCTCAATTCCCTTCAACAATATATTCCATCTGCCATATTCAAGAGAAGCATTTATTACTCGCAGGAACAACAACAGGAAGTATTCACATTTTGGATCTTGTGACAAAAGAAGAGATCAAAATTTTACAGAATCATACTGCTCCAATATTTGATATCAAATACTCCACACGAACCAATTGTTTTTACAGTGCTGGTAGTGATGGGAGCTTCGCTGTATATTCATTAGAAACACTTTCGCTTATCAAGATAAAGAAATTGTGTGTAGAAAAAGTCCGCAGTATTGATATTAATTACCAAACTTCTGAAATAGCAATTGCAAGTGGTGACTGCAACATTCGGATCTTCGACCTTAAAGATCTGGAGGAGAAAAAAATGTTTTCGGCACATCAATTTTCAGCAAATGTTGCTACTTATTCTCCGGATGGAACCCTTTTACTTAGCGGCGGACGAGATGCGCATTTGAATATCTGGGATGCAAAAAGCTATACATTAATAAAAAGTATTCCTGCCCATAATTTTGCAATATATGACATTGTATTTTCTCCGGATGCCAAATTATTTGCAACCGCTAGCAGAGATAAGACAATTAAAATATGGGATGCAGAAACATTCGAATTATTGGTCAGGATTGATAAGGAGAAATGGGACGGACATCTGAATTCGGTGAATAAATTATTGTGGAGCAGTTACAATAATTATTTGATTTCAACGGGCGATGACAGAAGTATAATGGTATGGGATGTGAAACATTGAAAGTCTCGGTTAAACCTTCCGATATTTTTTTTGTCTTAAGTATCTTTTCATGTTTCATTGTCACATAGCGCTAAATGAAAAAGAAGGACGACGGGTCAATTTATAGTCGGAAATGCAATATCCAGAAGAGAATACGGAAAGTATGAAAACGTTGGCGGTTTCAAAATATTCCAAATTTCCTTATTTAAAAGATTCTAAACAAACTGCGGCAAAAGCATTAGGCGCAAACAAAACACCTCATGCATTTGTTTTATTAAAAGTAAATAAACAATATTCCGGTGCTATTGATGACAATGGAGCTGAACCTGAAAAAGTAACCAACAAATATTTAGAAAATGCTGTTACTGATTTAATTTCAGGGAAAGATGTTGAAATAAAAGAAACCAGGAGCATCGGATGTTCTATTAAATATAAAAATAATTAAATTTAAATTTTAAGCCTCCATAACTGCATATTAAAAAAATGAAAAACATGAAAAGAAAAATTTTTCAACTTACAACAGGGATTGCATTAATTATTTCTGCATCATCTGAAGCTCAAACAAATCCTGCAATCACAAGTTGGATTCAAAATACATCTGGAATTACAGGAAGGCACTACATCAGTGGAAGCTCCACTCCTATTGCAGATGCTACTTACCCTGCCAATGTGCAAGCAGTTGCCTACAATGCCACAAACGTATATGTGAGCTGTAGTGGAATACCAGCATATGTTATCGGACCATATTTGGATGGAAATCCAAACCAGGGAGGAAACAATAATAATAAATATAAAATCCCTTTGAATCCGGTTCAAAATACCGGAACGCTCACATCAACAACAGGCGGAACTATTGGTGTTTTTATTAATGGCGTCTCTTTATTTGATTACCGAGATGGTGTTTCTTATAAAAATTCTACAGGAACTGATGTGGGTGGTCCAATACCAGGAGGTCCTGGCGACGGGGTATGGAATAGAGATGCAGTACTTGCAGAAAAGGCTGGTTTCGATTGCGCAAAAGGACATCCAGCAATGACAAACTATCATCACCATCAAAACCCAAGTGCCTTTAATTTAGATCTGACGGTACTTTCAACTGTCTGCAATTTATATTTAGCTGATGGATTATATGTGATCGATTCAACAGTTCACTCACCATTAATTGGTTTTGCTTATGATGGGTTTCCCATCTATGGAGCTTATGGTTATAAAAACACAAATGGAACAGGTGGAATCGTAAGAATGAAATCAAGTTTTAGTTTAAGAAGTATTACAACAAGAACAACTTATTATGATGGAACAACTGTAACTTCTGGACCAGTTGTGAGTGTTTCACACCCTTTGGGTGAATACAGAGAGGATTATCAATACAATCCAACCTCTTCTGGAACACCTGACTATCTTGATATTCACAATGGCCGTTTTTGTGTAACACCCGAATATCCATTAGGTACTTATGCATATTTCTGTACTGTAGATGCTACCTGGAATTCTGCTTATCCTTATGTTGTAGGACCGACCTTTTATGGAACAAAAGTGGTTACGACTGTACCTTCTTTACCAGGAGGACTTACATCTTATTCATCAACAACAGGAATTTCAAATGCTATCAATGAAAATTTGAAAGTATCTATTTACCCTAATCCAGCAAATGATGTGTTATTTATTCAATCCCATCTGGGTGGACAATCAAACAGAAAAGTTGAATTAATAGATGCATTAGGAAAAGTTGTTCAGACACAAACATTATTTCAAGGAAGTACTATGTGTTATTTCGACTTACAAACTGTTTATGCAGGAATTTATTTTGTTAGTATAACAGATGGAGATAAAATTGAAACTTCTAAAGTGGTTGTAACAAAATAATTTTCCTTTGAGAAATCAATTTCAACTTCTACTGGGATTATTTATTTTATTTACATTATCCCCAAAATTTTTAAACGCTCAACACTCCTCAAAAGGAATGTTGAGCATTGCTTTTAATCACTATGTAGATAGTTTGATTTTGAACCTGGATAGCACTATTTACAAAAACAAATTCGGTCAACCGTTTTCGATCAGTATTTTTAAATATTACATTGGAAACGTACATTTAAAAAAATCAAATGGTAAAGAATATGTTTCATCTGATTATTTTCTAATCAATGAAGAAGAAAAAAATTCAAAAATAATAATTTTGAAAAATATACCTCAAGGAGAGTACACTTCTGTATCTTTTATTATTGGGGTTGACAGTATTCACAATTGTAGTGGGGCCCAGTCTGGAGCACTAGATGAAACAAATGGAATGTTCTGGGCATGGAACAGCGGTTATATATTTTTAAAACTAGAAGGAAAATCGTCCTTTTCAAAATCATCTGGTAATAATTTCGAATACCACATCGGTGGATTCAAATTTCCGGAAAATAGTATCAGAACTGTTTCCTTAAAATATGAACAACCTTTATTGATTGAAAATGATAAAATTGCCCTACTAAACATAAAGGTAAATGCAGCTGAAATATTAAAAAATCCTACTAACATCGATTTTAGAATCTTATCGACAGTTACAGATAATAAAAATGCCTCGATTATAGCAGATAATTATAAGGATATGTTTACCATACAAAAATGAAAAATAGGCTAAATGTATTTTTTTTAATATTCGGATGCATACTACTTATAAGTTTTATACAAAAACTTGACGACCATAAAATTTCAAAAAAAAATGTAGAATTAATAATTCCAAAAGGATTCCCAAAACCAAATTATGATTTTACTACTAATAAACTTACTCCTGACGGATTTGTATTAGGAAGAAAATTGTTTTACGATCCGATTCTTTCGAAAGACAGCTCTATTAGCTGCCAGAGCTGTCACCAAAGGGTTGCTGCTTTTGCGCATATCGACCATGCATTGAGTCATGGATTTGATGGAAAAATAGGGACACGCAATGTTCCCGCTTTGCAAAACCTGATATGGAAAGACGCCTATATGGCAGATGGGGGAGTAAATAACTTAGAGGTGCAACCTATCAACCCTATAACCAATCCAATTGAGATGAATGAAAGTTTAGCTCATGTTATTTCAAAGCTAAAACAAAACAAAGAGTATGTTATACTTTTTAAGAAAGCTTTCAAAGACAACGTGGTCAATTCGGAGTGTTTGTTAAAAGCGCTGGCGCAATTTACCGGACTAATGATCTCAGCAAATTCTCGATACGATAAATATGTAGCAAAAAAAGATACATTTAGTCTTCAGGAAATAAATGGATTAAAATTATTCAGAGCAAAATGTGAGGGATGTCATAAAGAGCCTTTATTTACAGATAATTCATATCGGAATAATGGACTAAACCCAGATAGTTCACTTAACGATACTGGAAGAGGAAAAATAACAAAAACGGAAACAGATAATTATAAATTTAAAGTACCAAGCTTAAGAAATATCGAAGTAACATTCCCTTATATGCATGATGGAAGGTACAGAAAACTAAAAGATGTATTAATTCATTATTCAACTTCATTAAATCACAATTCAACTGCTGATGAAGAAATAAATAAAATAGGCGAGCTTTCAGATAAAGAACGTAAAGATATTATTGCTTTTCTCTTGACCTTGACTGATAAAGAGTTTCTAAATGATAGAAGATTTATTAATCCGAATAAGAGATAATTATTTTAAGAGTAATAGAAATACTAATCATCATGTCCTTTGATATCTTTTAGTTTTCCTGTTTTCCAGAGTTCTTCTGATTCTTTATTAGCAAGTTTTAAAGAATCCGAAACATCTTTATCGCCAAAACGGTTCAGGTCAGGCTTACCTGCATTTACCCATGCTGTATACCATAAACTGCCAATAGTGATAATTGCTTCGCGCATCCGATTTTCAACCATACCGTTCAACATTTTATCATAGTCCTCAGTATATTCTTTTGAGTACACTTTCATTAACGTAGCACCACGATTTTCGAAACTATATTTTTTGTCAGGAGAATATTTTGCATTCAGTATTGCCTCAAACGTTAAAACAGAATCAACAGCGGCATGACTTGCTTTTACTGCTGCCCAAGCTTTTTCAATTGGCTTATCAATATATTTTGCACGACCCAGCCAATAATCATAACCTTCTGATTTTAGCTCAGGAATGCGGGATTCCCAAAAGCCATGGATTCCTTTTTGGTTTGTCATTTGTCCGTTATAATTTTCTGTTGTATGCAATGGAACATGCGAATCGGCAATGTAATGACCAAGATCGGCGGAATAATGCAAGATCAGATCCAGATTTTCTTCCTTAAAAGCTTCTGTCAATCTATACACCATTTTTTCGATGTGCCATGGAACAATTCCATATGCTTTCAATGTATCTTCTGAATATTTTGAGACAGCTTTCTTCCACCATTGGGGAACCGAATCAAAAGGATATTTCCCATAATGGTCAATATCAATATAATGTCTGGGAGCTTCATCTTCATTCGCGTACCTCCTTCTATCCGGATCAACGGCATGCTCTGAAATATATTCGATATGCTGTTTATAGAATCCAATCATTCCTTCCGGCAACGTAAAAACAGCCATCCGGTTGATCTTTTTATGTGCAAAAAAGCCCCAGGAATATGCCGGCTCAGTATCCGGGATTAAAAAAATTGTAAGCGCGATCAGTATTGCAAAAATAAATTTACGCATGGTTTAGAATTGGGGTGCTCAATATAAATATCAAAATGATCTAAGTAAAGATAAGAATTATAAGAATCAAAAATATGAAGAGAGTTTAACTAAATATTTACCTTCTAAAACAGGGATGACAGTTGTTTTATCCAATTGGAAACAATATTTGATATCCTTCTTAAGCCCCATAGCAGCCAATCGCTCAGCATGGGATGAATTCCTTATAAACTTAATTTGATTCTTTTGAGATTGCTCATACAAAAACAACATCGCTGTAGCAGCATCACTTGTTTTAAAAAGACCTTCAGCTAGCAATCGTTGTGTCACTGCTCCGGCAAAAACACTATCTTCCCAATTAAAACGATTTTTCCAACCTGAACATAACAGAAGAATACTTCGGTTTTCAGAAACTAAATAATCACATAATGCAGAAATATTTGTAAAGGCACCGATAACAACTTGATGAGCATTTTTGGCAGCTTCAATTGCTTGAGTTCCATTTGTTGTTGAAATAACAATGGTCTTACCTTTAATTTTATCGGTCATATAGCTAAAAGGAGAATTTCCAAAATCAAAACCCTCCAAAGCGATCCCGTTCCTTTCAGCACCAACCATAAAACCTTGCTGCTTATATTGGGTAGCTTCTTCAACTGTTGCGACAGGGATCATTTTTTCAACACCATGATGAAAAGCGGTGCACATTGCTGTTGTTGCACGAAGTATATCTATTACCACTACGATTGCATCATCTTTATGATGCACAGGGTACATGTAAGGTGATAAACAAACATCAACTGTCAATTTCTTTTCCATACGATCTCCCTCTCTTTCCGGAGAGGTTTGGATGAGGTAAGATTACGCTTTATAAAATGGGGTTTTCACAACTTTTGCTTTTATTGCTTTATCGCGAATCATAATAAATATTTCTGAATCCGATTTTGAAAAAGCTGTTGGAACATAACCCATTCCAATTGCCTTGTTCAATGTTGGGGATTGAGTTCCTGAAGTTACGACACCAATCACATTACCACTCGCATCAGCAATTTGATAATCATGGCGTGGGATACCGCGATCAACCATTTCGAAGCCAACTAATTTTTTAGAAACACCTTTTTCTTTTTGCTCCAGTAAAGCTGCTTTATTCGTAAATTCTTTTGTGAATTTTGTGATCCAACCTAATCCGGCTTCTATTGGAGAAGTAGTATCATTTATATCGTTTCCATATAAACAGAATCCCATTTCCAAACGCAATGTATCACGTGCTCCTAATCCAATTGGTTTGATACCATATTCGGAACCGGCAGCAAAAATAGCATCCCACATTTTGTCGGCAACTTTATTTGGAAAATAAAGTTCAAATCCGCCTGCTCCAGTATATCCTGTATTAGAAATTACAACATTTTCTTCACCGTTGAATTTGCCAATTTTAAAAGCATAATAAGGGATATCGGATAAGTTAACATCCGTAAGTTTTTGCAAAGCAAGGATCGCCTTCGGTCCTTGAACAGCCAATAAAGAAACATCATCAGAAATGTTTTTCATTTCCACACCTTTGGTATTATATTTACTGATCCAATCCCAATCTTTATCGATATTTGAAGCGTTCACTACCAACATATATTCTTTTTCGTTGATACGATATACCAGTAGATCATCTACAATTCCGCCTTTATCATTTGGCAGACAAGAATATTGAATTTTATCATTTACAAGAACTGACGCATCATTTGAAGTAACACGCTGAATCAGATCTAAAGCATGCTCGCCTTTTAAGATAAACTCACCCATATGACTAACATCAAATACCCCCATTGCATTTCGCACTGTCGCATGTTCATCATTTAAACCTGAATATGAAACTGGCATTAAATATCCTGCAAAAGGAACCATTTTGGCTCCCAAAGAAATATGTTTATTTTCAAGTGCTACACTTTTCAATTCTGTTGATGTTTCCATAGTTAATATAATTTATTAAAGGTTCTTATTCTATATTATTTATCCAGACAACCCTGAAATTAGTTGTTGATAGCAAGGTGCATTTTTACAAATATAGGATTTTATCGTTTCAATAATTCATTAAAGGCTTGCAAATAAATGTTTTTTTGAGACTCAACAGAATATCCCTTTTCAACCGTTTCCCGTCCTTTTTTACCTATCCTTTGACGTAATTCAAATGAATCGATGAGACATGAAATTTTTTCCATCCACTCCTCCTCAGTATCCGCTAAAAACCCATTAATTCCATCGTCTATTATCTCAGTATTAACCCCAACAGGAGACATAATTGTAGGGATCTCAAGAGCCATATATTGTAATCCTTTCAGTCCGCATTTCCCTTTTGTCCACTCATCAAAAGGCAAAGGCATAATTCCAATATCAAATTCCGACAGTTCTTTTATCTCCTCTTTTTTGGTCCAGGCAACACCGCTTATTTCAAGCTCTTCATGAAAATAAGAGCTATCGCCAATCACTTTAATTAATAAACGTTTGCCATATTTTTTTTTAATCCTTAATAAGAATGGAATTGCATATTCGAAATGTTTAATAGTGGTAATACTTCCACTCCATCCGATACAAATTGTTTCATTATTATTAACAGGTCCTGATCTTTTGTATTCACTGGTATCAATGGTTGTTGGAACGATCAATACATTTTTATTGAATTTTTTGGCATACTCTGCCAAATATTGGTTGCCTGCAAAAACCATATCTGACAAGGCAATGATACGGGATGTCTTTGCCGGATCTTTCAACCATTCCCACTTTTTATTTGCATCTGAAGTATCCAGAATCCAAATAGAATCATCAAAATCAAAAACTAATTTATTTTTGTTTCGACTCATTTTTTTTTCAAAAAAAACAGAGCCTGTCATAAAGGCTTCTCTTTGAACAAAAACAATGTCGGCATTTTTTGCTCCTTTCAAATCTTTCCATCTTTTAAAAAAGCCCTTTACCAATAAAACTGCTTTATTCAAAAAACGGCCTTTAGTATAAAAAGATTTATCGTCCTCCTCCGAAAGTAAATTGGAAAGCTCTGGATCAAAATTATTTTGTTTCAAAAATTCGAAATACTGTTCAAATCGGAATCGCTGACTTGGAGATCGATCCTTACGATGAGATGCTATAAATAAAATTTTTCTCATGATTCGAAATTAATCTTCAAGCCAAACATCCGGCAACTTTTCTGTTAATTCAATATTTTCAAATCGGCTACTCTTCCTTATTCCTACGTGTTTTACCCATTCTGCCATCTTATTCAAACCCTCTAAAAGAGATGTTTCTGACCTGACACCAAATATTCTCTGTGCTTTTTCATGATTTGAATGCGCATGCAAAACTTCATTACGTGCAGGTAGTTGTCGTAATACTCCTTTAATATTCATAGCTGACATCACGGCTTGTGCGAGCTCTTTGACAGTATAATCCTCATCTGCTCCAATATTGAATATTTGGTTATATGCTTCCGGAATGTTCACACAATTGGCGATATGTGGGGCAATATCACCGATATAGCTAAATGCACGAGATTGCATTCCATCACCAAAAACAGTTAACGGTTTTTTTTGAAGTAATTGATTCATGAAGATCCCCACAACATTTCTGTATCTATCCCCTATATTCTGATATTCTCCATATACATTGTGAGGACGGAAAATAACAGAATTTAAACCGAACATTTCATGTGTCACCTTTAGGTCCAATTCAACAGCATATTTAGCAATTCCATAAGGATCTTCAGGATGAGGGGTCATTTCTTCTTCCATCGGAGGAGGCATTGACCCGTAAACAGCAATTGAAGAAGTAAAGACGAAACATTTTACTTTATGTTTGACACTTTCGTTTATCAAATTTACACTACCGATCAAGTTATTAGTATAATTAAATCGTTTGATAAAATGACTTAACCCTTCGGCAGCATAGGCAGCGAGATGATAGACATAATCAAATTTATATTCGTTAAAAATCCTTTCAAGTAAAACAATATCTGTAATAGAACCTTCAATAAAAACGGCATTCGGATTCACATTTTCAATAAATCCACCACTCAAATCATCTAAAACTATCACTTTGTGATTAAGTTTTAACAATTCGTTGGTAACATGCGCACCTATAAAACCTGCCCCACCTGTAACTAAAGATACTTTCATAAATATTGTATATGTATGTAAAAATAGCAATTATAAGGTAATCATTAAACCTATGCGGTATTTTTTTTTGATCATCATATTATCAATGATAATAATTATCTTTGGTGAACTATCAAATTCTATGAAGGCAATCGACATACTTTTCCAGCGCAACATGCCACGATGGATAATTTTTTTCATCGATATCGGTATTTGCCTGTTTTCATTGGTATTGGCATATTTGGTGCGTTTTAATTTCTCTATTCCGAAAGTAGAAATTGATGCTTTTCCTTTAGTATTCGGACTGGTATTAGGAATAAGAGCACTCAGCTTCTATTTCTCGAAAACCTACCAAGGTATTGTAAAATACACCAGTTCAAAAGATGCTCAGCGTATTTTCATTATTATTTCGATAGGAAGTTTCTTTTTTTTGCTTATCAATCTCTTTTTCTTCTATTTTATAAATCACAAATTTCCAATTCCTTTTTCAATCATTATCATTGATTATATGGCCACGGCCTTTTTAATGATCAGTTTAAGGGTCATGTTCAAGGCGCTTTACCTCGAACTAACAAATCCAACGAGAGAAAAAAGAAGCGTTGTAATTTTCGGTGCCGGCGAATCAGGAATAATTACAAAACGAACGCTTGACCGCGATGCAGGAACAAAATATAAAGTACTTGGCTTTATTGATGATGATGCAAAGAAACAAGGAAAAAAATTAGAGGGAACCACCATTTACAACATTTCGAAACTTGATGAATTACTCAGCGAAAATGATGTTTCAAACTTAATAATATCTGTCCAGAATTTATCTCCTGCCAAAAAACAACAAATTGTAGATATCTGTTTGAATCATAATACAAAAGTTTTAAATGTGCCTCCTGTAACAAATTGGATCAATGGCGAATTGAGTTTCCGTCAGATCAAAAAAGTGCAGATCGAAGAGCTTCTGGAGCGAGATCAGATACAACTTAACAAAGAAAATATTCAAAAACAATTATCTAATAAAACCATTCTGGTTACTGGTGCTGCCGGAAGTATTGGAAGTGAAATTGTCCGCCAAGTCATTCGGTTTAATCCTAAAAAAATCATTTTGCTCGATCAGGCAGAATCGCCATTGTATGAAATGGAGATGGAGTTATTTGATAAGTATAAACAACAATCCTATGAGATCGTTATGGGTGACATTCGAAATAAAGAGCGAATGGAAAATGTCTTTAAAACATTTCAGCCTGAAATAATTTTTCATGCGGCGGCCTATAAACATGTTCCTATGATGGAAAATAACCCATCAGAATCTATTTCTACAAACGTCTCCGGAACAAAAATATTAGCTGACCTGTCGGTACAATATAAAGTTGAGAAATTTGTAATGGTTTCCACCGATAAAGCTGTCAACCCAACAAATGTGATGGGTGCAAGCAAACGAATAGCGGAGATCTATGCACAATCGTTGAGCAAAAATTCCCATACAAAATTTATTACCACTCGATTTGGAAATGTACTCGGCTCCAATGGTTCAGTGATCCCACGATTCAGACAGCAAATTGAAAATGGCGGTCCTGTCACCATAACTCATCCTGATATCACACGTTTTTTTATGACCATCCCGGAAGCTTGTCAACTGGTATTAGAAGCAGGAGCGATGGGAAAAGGCGGTGAAATATTTATTTTTGATATGGGCGAATCTGTAAAGATCATTGACCTTGCAAAAAAAATGATAAAACTTTCAGGATTAACACTTGATAAAGACATACGGATTGAATATACTGGATTGCGACCAGGAGAAAAATTATTTGAAGAATTATTAGCAGACCATGAAAACACAATACCAACGCATCATAAACAAATTCTGATCGCAAAAGTTAAGGAATATGATTTTGAAAATATCTCCTCATCCATTTCTGAACTGATAGAATTATTCGGCAAACAGAACAACAAAGCAATCGTAAAAAAAATGAAAGAATTAGTGCCTGAATTCAAAAGCAATAATTCCGTTTATGAAGAATTAGATCAGAAATTATGACCCCATTCAAACAAAAAACTCCCATACAGATACGTTTTAAGGACATAGATAAATTAGGACATGTAAACAACGCGAACCATGTTACTTATTTTGAATTGGCCCGTCTTGATTATTTTTATGCTTTTGCATCTGACAATATTATTATCGATTGGGAAAATGAGGGTATCATTCTTGCGAAAGTGGAAGTTGAATACAAACAACCTATTTTATTGGAAGACAAAGTATTTGTATACACATGGGTTTCAAAAATGGGAACAAAGAGTTTTGACATGAGTTGTTCCATAGTAAAAGTAGTGAACGGGGTTGAATCAGAAGTTGCAAAAGGACTCGCAGTTATTGTTTGTTTCAATTATAAAACCAATCAAACAATTTTGATCCCGGAAGAATGGAAGGCCAAGATGATGCGTGCTTAGTATTTTTCAGGTATTGAAAAATGATGTAATTTTCTTAATTAGATCTCTGCGAAACTCATCTTCCCTTTTATTGCATAGTAGTGAAAAAACTACCCGTGGACAGATGTATCTTTTCCATAATTAGTAATGATCGATGCTTCATATTCCAGCCACTCTTTCCAACGTTTGTCCACATCAATACCATCGGCATATTTACGCGCAAAGCCTAAAAATGTTGTGTAGTGTCCGGCTTCACTGACCATCAGATCATAATAAAATTTTGCAAGCTCCGCATCTTTTAGATTTTCTGAAAGAACCCTGAAACGTTCGCAACTTCTTGCTTCTATCATTGCAGAAAAAAGCAAACGATCTACCAATGATTGTCTTCTGCTTCCGCCCTTAAGCATGAACTTATAAAGCTCATTTACATAATTGTCTTTATTTTCAGGACCAAGCATTTTTCCACGGGACAAAATTAAATTGTGAACCATCTCAAAATGTTCCACCTCTTCTTTCACAATTATTAAAAGAGCAGAAATCAATTCAGGATAGTTGGGGTTATTAATTATCAATGACAATGCGTTGGTTGCTGCCTTTTGTTCGCACCAAGCGTGATCTGTCAAGATATCGTCAATATTAGATTCTACAATATTTACCCAGCGAGGGTCGGTTGGTAATTTTAATCCTAACATTTTTCTAATCAATAAATTTTTTCATAAGGGGTCCACTTGTGATACTCGTCACCAATGCCATAATTACAAGAGCAACAAATATTGGTTTTGAAATTAAACCGGCATTTAATGCAAGTGTACCTAAAATAATTTCCATGGCGCCACGTGCATTCATTCCGAATCCGACAGCAAGAGATTGATTTTTACTCATTCCTCCAATTCGTGCACCGATAGTCGCACCTAATACTTTTCCAACAAAAGCAAGAACCAACACAATCGCAACAATAACAGGATCAAAATTTTCAATAAAATTCACTTTCAATCCGATGGAAACAAAAAACAATGGAGCAAAAAAGTTCGTTACAAATTGATGAATGATCTCCCGAGCCTCTTCTCGAAGATGAACACTATCACCAAAGGCAATGCCGGCAATGAACGCGCCAAGTATTGCATGAATATTAATCGCTTCGGTAAATGCGGCAGATAACAAACAAATCCCTAACGAAATAGAAAGGACGCCTCCCGGCCATGATAATTTAGTTTGCATCCAAGGCAATGTCTTGTCAATTATTTTTTTACCGATAGTCAACATGAATAAACCAAAACCAATAATATAGAATATTGTGTATCCTATACTTAAGGTATCCGAATGTATCTGATTGGTCATACTCAATATCCATGAAAAAATCAGCCAGCCAATAAGATCATTGAACATAGCAGAAGCAATAATGACCATTCCTATATTGGTCTTAAATAAATTCATGTCCATCAAAATACGAGCTATTACAGGCAATGCAGATATCGACAATGCTGTTCCAAAAAACAGGGCGAATAACAATTTTGGACCGGGCTCATTGCTAATTGAAAATATTTCGGGGAAGAACCATGCCACAGCAAAGCCGGTAAAAAAGGGAATTACCATACTGAACATACTTGTATAAACGGCAACCTTTCCTTGTTTTAACACTTGGGATAATTGTACCTCCATCCCTGCTACAAAAAGTAACATGATCACTGATAAACTAAAAATACCATCAAGAGCAATTGGAATATTTCCAGTCTTAGGAAATAAATAACCAAAAATATCCGGATAAAGCATTCCTAAAATAGTGGGTCCCAAAATAATCCCCACAATCAATTCACCCATTACAACAGGCAACTTCCATCGCTTTCCCAACTCGGCAAAAATGCGAGAAATGATCAGCATTGTGCTGATCGATAAAAGCAAAACAATTAATTCGCTATGGGCTAGTTTAATCATAAATGATCTATACGCGAGAGTGAACTATTAATACATTACAAGGTAAATTCGCCAAAACGAATTCAATATCATGAGTAAAAATTCTATCAAAAACATTTAAGTGAGTATCAGGAGAGTTTATTACCAACAGGTCTGCTTTTTTATCTTTTGAAAATTTACTGATGGCATACCCCGGTTTGCCCTTAATAATTTTATTGGTAACTTTTATATCACCCGCATCACACTTATCTATGATCATTTGAAGCGTCTCAACTGAATCTTCCGCAAGATTTTTCTTAAGTTCTTTTGTTTGAGGAGCTGTGCTATTATCGGAAATAGCCATAGCAAGACCGGAAACATCCATTTCATTAACAATTGTAATATCCTTTACTTTTAAATGTTTTGCAAGATAAAGGGAGGTATTTATTGTATTTATTGTTTTTGGATTTTCCACACCATTAACAACTATTTTTTTAAATTTTAATGGTTCTCTTGTTGGGTTGGTAAGCAACAATACTGAACATTTTGCCTTCCGGCTGATATTACGTGCGATAGACCCTATATAAAATTTTAGAAAATTTTCCTTTTCAAGAGCCCCTAAAACTAATAGATCCACTATATTCAATTTGCACAGTTGCAAAATTGTATCAACAGGGTCACCTTCCATCCAAATTATCCGTGAATGATTAGGGTCTACTTTAGCTGCTAACATTATTCCATCCAGATACTGTTCCTTTTCAGAGGTTTTATCGCCTATATGCAAAAGCAATAGGGACGCTCCAAAAATATCAGACAATCGTTTAGCTTCAGATAATATTGATTGACAACGAGGAGAAAATGAAATTGCAACTGCAATTGTCTCGAAAGGATATGCAGGTCGCCTTTTTAATTTACTTAAATCCATTTTTAATAACATTTATTATCAGTAAAGGTAGTAATAATACCGAAAGTGCATCCATGATAATCCAATTACATTAACCTTTCTGCATATTGCTTAGATGTCATTTAATGTAAAATTCTGATTAACAAAAAAGACGTTTATTCTAATACATTTCAAAATTATAATTTGTCATGCTTTAATTTTGAATACTTTTGGATGAAATTTTTATTTAAAGGTATATGTATATATTACTATTTTTTATTGCCCACTGGTTTCTTTCATTATTTTGTCAAACATTTTTTTTGCACCGTTATTCATCTCATAAAATGTTCACCATGAACAAATTTTGGGAAAGATTCTTTTACATTTTTACTTTCCTGACACAAGGATCTTCGTTTTTAAATCCCAGAGCATACGCGATTCTGCATCGTATGCATCACGCATACAGTGATACTGAAAAAGACCCTCATTCTCCACACTTTTTTAAAGATGTTTTCGGTATGATGTTGCATACAAAAAAAATATATTTTGATTATGCTTCTAAAAAAGTTGAACCTGAAAAAGCATTTCAGGGAAATTATCCTGAATGGCCGCTTTTAGATAAAATAAGTGATATGTGGTTGGTTAGAATCGGTTTCGGTGTTTTATATTTTTTATTTTATTATTATTTTGCTACTGCATGGTGGCAATTTTTATTGCTGCCAATCCATTTTCTTATCGGCCCTGTTCATGGTGCTATTGTAAATTGGTGCGGACATAAATACGGTTATTCGAATTTTGACAACAATGATCATAGCAAAAACTCCTTGCCCTGGGATCTTTTTATGTTAGGAGAATTGTTTCAAAACAATCATCATAAAAGTCCGAATAGCTTAAATTTTTCTAAAAAGTGGTTTGAATTCGACCCTACATTTTTGATCATTAAAGCATTTGATCTGATTGGAATAGTTAATATCCGAAAGGCATAGTTCTAATTACTTTGTTTCACAAAACGCCTTATTACAACCTTTTAAAAGGGAAGAAACCTCATAATCAGAAAATTTTTAAATCAAAATGATATATATCAAAATCTGTCGGTTTAATATCATCAAAATAAGAGCTCGGAAACTTTGAAATCAAATAATGTTTCCATAGTTTTGTACCTCAAAAATTGGCTTGAGGGAGCATAAGGTGAACATAATTGATTAATTTTAGTCTTTACATTTTGACATTTCATCCCGCTTAAACCAAATAATCTTTTCAATTTTTATGAAAATTATTTCTCCATTAAAAACCTTATTACTTTTCGTTTTATCGATTTCAATCGTTCTTCCTAGCCTTGCTCAGGAAAAACAAAAATATACCATTAGTGGCTATGTAAAAGATGCCTCCAACGGAGAATACAGTTATGGCGCAAGTGTTTACATCAAAGAACTTTTAAAAGGGGGAAATACAAATCAATATGGATTTTTCTCGATCACTGTTGAGAAAGGAACTTACACGCTTATCAGCTCTTACGTTGGCTATGAAAATTTTGTAAAAAAGATCGTTCTAGATAAAGACATCCGCTTAAACATCGAATTAAAACCTTCCGCCATTAATGTAAAGGAAGTGGAAATCAGTTCAGAGAAAATTGACAAGAATGTATCCAGCACAACTATAGGTGCGATCAAGCTTGATATGGAAGAAATCAAAAAACTTCCTGCTTTTTTGGGCGAAGTGGATATATTAAAAACAATTCAATTATTACCTGGAGTAAAATCCAGTGGCGATGGGAACTCTGGCTTTTATGTACGTGGCGGTGGTCCCGATCAAAATTTAATATTATTGGATGAAGCAGTTGTCTATAATGCATCTCACTTACTTGGATTTTTCTCTGTTTTTAATGGTGATGCAGTAAAAAGTATCAATCTCGTTAAAGGTGGTATGCCTGCTCAATATGGCGGTAGACTGGCATCTGTGTTAGATATCTCGATGAAGGAAGGGAATACCAAAACCTATCATGCTTCAGGTGGCATTGGATTGATTTCATCGCGATTAACCATTGAAGGTCCGATAAAAAAAGATACCGGTTCTTTCATTGTTTCAGCGCGTAGAACATATATTGATGTACTTGCACGTCCCTTTGCAAAACCTTCTTCGCCTCTCAAAAATTCAGGAGTTTATTTTTACGATATGAATGCGAAGGTAAATTACCGGTTATCCGACAAGGACAGAATCTTTGCAAGTGGTTATTTTGGAAGGGATATAATGACCTTTCAGGATAAAGAGGCTGGTTTTAAAATGGGCGTTTCCTGGGGTAACTCAACAGGCGTTGTTCGATGGAACCATTTATTCAATAATAAATTATTCATGAACGTTTCCGCAATTTATAGTGATTACAAATTTGCATTTACTGCAGAACAAAGCGGATTCGAAATGAAATTATTTTCCGGTATCAACGATTGGAATGGCAAAATTGATTTCGGATATTTCCCAACCATTCGTCATGAAGTAAAATTTGGTATCAACTACATCTTCCACACCTTCACCCCTATAAGTGCTTCTGCAAAACAAGGCGAAACTGTTTTTGATCTGGGAGGTGTAAAAAAATTAAGAGCACACGACATGGCAGCTTATGTTTCTGACGATTTTGATGTAACAGATAAATTCAAGATCCATTTAGGATTACGCTACTCCCATTTTATTCAAGTTGGGCCTTTCGACAGATATGTAAAAGATCCTATTACAGGACAAATATCTTCTACAATACACACCAACTCTAATAAAAAGGTTGCTGATTATGGAGGATTTGAACCTCGATTAAATGCACGCTATTCAATCAATACAAGATCATCAATAAAAGCATCGTACACTTATAATCTTCAATACATTCACCTTGCTTCTTTGTCTGCAGTAACATTACCTATTGACACATGGGTGCCTTCTTCCGAACTTGTAAAACCTCAAAAGGGATCACAATATTCATTGGGTTACTTCAGAAATTTTAAAGATAATACCTATGAAACTTCCATCGAGATTTATTACAAAGATCTTAAAAATCAAATTGAATATGCAGATGGTTCCATGCCTGGTGGAACGGTTGGAGACAATTCAGACAATCAATTTGTCTTTGGAAAAGGACAAGCATATGGTGTAGAATTTTTTGTAAAAAAGAGAATAGGGAAATTCAATGGATGGATCGGATACACACTTTCATACACCAACCGCACTTTCCCTGATCTGAATCGGGGAAAACAATTTTATGCAAAATACGACAGACGACATGATGCATCTGTAGTACTTAGCTACGATCTCAGCAAAAAATGGACATTGGCAACAATCTTTGTTTATGGGACCGGGAATGCAATTACAATTCCTACTTCTTATTATGTGATCGATGGAAATGTCACATATGATTACAGTGACAGAAACGCTTATCGGATGCCGGCATACCACCGACTTGATATTTCGGCAACCTACACGCCAGACAGAACAAAACATATTGAGCGCAGAAAACAACGCATCATCAAAAAATTTGGATTGGCTGACAATGTGAAACCTGAGGATGTTAAAATACCAACCAAGCTCTTTAAAAATTACGAATCGAGCTGGAACTTTAGTGTTTTCAATGTTTACAACAGACATAACCCATACATTATCTATTTTGCAAACGAAGGAAGTGCCACACAAGGCAATTTAACCATCAAAGCAAAACAGGTATACTTGTTCCCGATTCTGCCATCGGTAACTTGGAATTTTAAATTTTAATTGTAAAAAATTCATTTTAAAATGAAAAAATATTTTTTTATTACAGCAGTTGTGATCACCGCAATTTCTGCCTGCACAGAAAATTTAGATGTCAAACTTCCAAACTCTGACAAAAAAATTGTCATTGAAGGCGTTATTGAAAACGGAAAAGTTGCGGAAGTAATTATTACCCGCACAATCCCTTTATTTTCTACCATCTCCGGAACGACTGCCACCGATTTTTATGTTCTGGATGCAAAAGTATACGTTTCCAATGGTATTATTACCGACACTTTATCATTGGCAATAGATAGCAGTTCCTCTCTTGGTGTGGTTTATAAAGGAAGTACCATCCTTGGGGTTTCTGGTCAAAATTATTCATTGAATGTTGTCGCAGCAGACGGTGCTATTTACAAGGCAACTACTTCTATACCTTATCCTGTAGCCTTAGATTCCGTATGGTGGAAAGCTCAGCCACCTGAAGACACATTAGGATTTGCAAATGCACATTTAACTGACCCTTCAGGTTTAGGGAATAATTACAGATGGTATGCAAAACGTCCAACAAAAGACAGACGATATATTGCGCCCTACGGCGCCACATTTGACGACAAATTCATCAATGGAAAAAGTTTTGAATTTGCGTATACAAAAGGTTACGACCCTACTGACAACACGAACTCTGCGCTCAATGATACCGATACCGAAAGAAATTATTATCGAAAATCCGATACCATTTATATCAAATTCTGTGCGATTGACAGAGCAAGTAAAGATTTTTACACAACTTTTGAAGCAGCACTTTCCAGCAATGGAAATCCCTTTGCCTCACCAACAACAATTTTAGGTAACATTGATAATGGAGCCTTGGGGTCATGGAGCGGAATGGGAGCATATTACGACACCATAATGCCTACGCCCTGATCTGTTAATTGCTAAATTTCAACAATTAATTATTTTTTTTGTTCTTAAAAAAGCAAAACAGAAAAGAAACAAATAGTAATTTCGCAACAACTAAATAAACTTTTAAAATTATGTCAGAACAAATAGAACATGTGAAATGCCTGATCATAGGAAGTGGACCTGCAGGATATACCGCAGCAATCTATGCTGCCCGAGCAGATATGAAACCGGTTATGTATCAAGGCTTACAACCAGGAGGACAATTAACAATCACCACAGAGGTTGAAAATTTTCCCGGGTATCCGAATGGAACAATGGGCCCTGAAATGATGGAAGATTTTAAAAAACAAGCGGAACGTTTTGGAACAGACATTCGCTGGGGACTGGCTACATCAGTAGATTTTACCGGACCTATACATAAAGTGATCATTGATGAAAAAACAACTATCACTGCTGATAGTGTTATTATTGCAACCGGAGCATCTGCAAAATGGTTGGGATTACCTTCCGAACAAAAATTAAATGGTTTTGGTGTTTCAGCTTGTGCTGTTTGTGACGGATTCTTTTTTAAAGGACAGGATGTTGCGATTGTTGGTGCAGGTGACACAGCTGCCGAAGAAGCAACTTACCTTGCAAAACTCTGCAGAAAAGTATACATGATTGTTCGTAAAGGCGAAATGCGTGCTTCAAAAGCAATGCAAAACCGTGTCTTAAATACGCCAAATATTGAAGTCCTTTTTAATTCTCATACAAAAGAAATATTAGGGGACAAAACCGTAGAAGGAGCATTAATAGGAAATGACAAAGGGGAAGAAAGGACCATCGTTGTAACAGGATTTTTTGTTGCCATTGGTCATAAACCAAATACGGATATTTTTAAGGGATATTTAAATTTGGACGAAACTGGTTATATTCAAACTATCCCAGGAACTAGTAAAACAAATATTCCCGGAATATTTGCTACCGGGGATGCTCAGGACCATGTTTACCGGCAAGCAGTGACAGCAGCTGGAAGTGGCTGCATGGGTGCATTGGATGCCGAAAGATATCTTGCAGAAAGAGGGATCCATTAAACTGTTTTAATATCCCAAAAAGCACTTTTAAAAATTCCAGACTCCGCCCGTATCGATATTTCAAATATCATACTGTGCGGAGTCTGGAATTTTAACCTCATTCCAATCAATACTTCGCAAAATTACCCGTAGAATTTTTGCTTCGAATCGTCTTTTTTTTTATATTCACATTCTATTAGTATAATGATTACGAATTAATGAAAAAACTAGTATTTCTATTTTTTCTTACTATCTCTTTTAAACTATCTTTTGCGCAGTTTTTCGGACAAATTCCTGTTCCAGTGAAATACAACGAAGCAAAAGTGGTTGATCCTGTTTACGGCATTGCTATGTATGAAAAATTAAATTTTTTTACCGGTGGCGATTCTGTCAGAAATGATAAAAAAGGATATGCCTGTCAGGGGTGGATGGAAGATACCTATGAAAACGGCAATATACTTCATAGGGGATTTTATGAAGACGGACATTTAAAAACCTATAAAAATTTTTATTCGAACGGTAATGTAGAACGCTCGTTTAAACTGGTTGAATTTAAAGTTTGTAATCTTCAGCTGTTTTACCCCGATGGAAAATTAAAATCAAATATCACCTATTATGATGGCAGTCCGCAAATCTGGACAGACTATTATCCTAACGGACAAATAGAATATACAGAGGAGAATTCGAAAAATATGGAATACATAATTATGCGAAAATCCTATGCTGAAGATGGCAAACCTCAGGAATTTTTTGAGATAACTGATCTGAAGAAAAAACTTTATTCGAAAAAAGAATATTACGAAAACGGGAATATCAAAGCGGAAGGGCCTATGAAATATAGCAAATTAGTCCTCGATTACCAAAAAGACGGTCAATGGAAAGAATATGATGAGAGCGGAAAAGTTACCCAACACAAATGGGTAAATGGAGAAGAAGTAACAGATTAATTAATTCAACAAAAAAAACATCATACCTGAGGCATGATGTTTTTTTTGTTAAAAATGTTTTTTTACAATTATGCTTTTTTCACATTTACTGCATTTAAACCTTTTTTACCTTCAGACTCATCAAAAGTTACTTTGTCACCATCACGGATCTGATCAACCAAACCTGTAACGTGAACGAATAATTCCTGATTAGTACCATCTACTGTGATAAAACCGAATCCTTTTGAAACGTTGAAAAATTTTACTGTACCTGTTTTCATTAAATTTAAAAATTATTAATTAATACTAAAACAAATATACAACACTTAAATTGTAATTCAAATATTTATTTCTATTATTGACTTCATGATTCATATCATATTATTTTTTTAAAAAATGTCCCATACTGTCCATCAAATTTGGATATTTGCCTTTTGCATTCACAAATAATAACTATACAAATTACCAGAAATGAAGACAACTTTTTCGAAATATTTTTTTCCATTTCTTTTACTCACCATTACTATAGGCTCATGTAGCACCTCTGCTTTTTTTTACGAACCTTATAAAGAATTTAAATATTATCCTGACACAACAAGGTATTCTGTAGAAGAAATAAATTTTAAATCAGCTAATGGAAATAATTTAAATGGTTGGTTCTTCAAACCAAAAAATAAAAATGTCATCGGCACCGTTTTACATTTTCATGGAAATGCAGCTAACATTTCTTATCAATTTCAATTTTCTGATTCACTTATTAAAGCCGGTTTCCAGGTAATGGTTTTTGATTACGAAGGATTTGGAAAATCGCAAGGAAAAGTTTCTCAAGAAAATGTGCTGGCCGATGGGATAGCTTCTTTGCATTATATCAAACAACGCGAAGATGTAAAAAACACCAAACTGATCTTATTCGGACAATCTTTGGGCGGACATTTAGCAGTTGTGGTAGCCGCCAGGGAACAGAAATTAATTGATGCATTGGTCATAGAAGGTGCTTTTACCGGTCATGAGCGAATGGCTGTTTATGTCGGAAAAAAAAGTGGCGCTCCAAAATTCTTAACAAAACTTTTGGTACCAAGTAAATACAATGCTATTGATGAAATTGATAAGATCACCCTTCCTAAATTAATTATCCATAGTACAGAAGATGAAACTTGTCCCTTTTATATGGGAAAAGAATTATTCGACAAGGCCATTGCACCAAAGGAATTTTGGGAAGTGAAAGGCGGGCACATGCAATCGAGTCAATTGTATAAGGGAGAGTTTGTAAAACGTTTTATTGAGTTGATCAAATAAAAACGCTCCGCAAATTAAATTACGGAGCGCCTTTAACAAATCACAAACTAAAAAAACTATTTTTTCTCGTCTTTCACTTCTTCGAAATCCACATCTGTAACTTCGCTATCCGCTTTTGCCTGCGGTTCGCCATTTGCCTGGCCGTTCCCTTCAGCACCTTGTTGAGCGCTATACATATCTTGAGAAGCGGCTTGCCATCCTGCATTTAATTTTTCCAATGAAGCATCAATTCCTGCAATATCACGCGCACCATGAGCAGTTTTTAATTCTGCCAATGCGGATTCAATTACAGTCTTTTTCTCTGCTGGAATTTTTTCTCCATATTCTTTCAATTGCTTTTCTGTTTGAAAGATCATAGAATCTGCAGCATTCACTTTTTCTGTTTCTTCTTTTGCTTTTTTATCTGATTCAGCATTTGCATCAGCATCTGCTTTCATTCGTTTGATCTCTTCATCACTTAATCCGGATTTTGCTTCGATACGAATATTATGAGATTTTCCGGTCGCTTTATCTTTTGCCGACACTTGTAATATTCCATTTGCATCAATATCGAATGTTACCTCAACTTGCGGCACACCACGTGGTGCAGGAGGAATTCCATCTAAATTAAATTCACCTAACTTACGGTTGTCACGTGCCATTGAACGCTCGCCTTGGTAAACCACAATTTGTACAGAAGGCTGATTATCACTTGCAGTAGAGAATGTCTCTGATTTTTTTGTAGGAATGGTTGTGTTCGATTCAATTAATTTAGTGAATACTCCACCCATTGTTTCGATACCTAATGATAATGGAGTTACATCCAATAACAATACATCTTTCACTTCTCCGGTCAATACACCACCTTGAATTGCTGCACCGATCGCAACAACCTCATCCGGGTTAACACCTTTAGAAGGTGCCTTACCAAAGAATTTTTGTACAGCATCTACAATCGCAGGAATACGTGTTGAACCACCTACCAAAATAATTTCATCAATATCTGAAGTCTGTAACCCTGCATTTTTCAATGCTGATTTACATGGTTCGATGGTACGTTTTATCAAGTCATCAACCAATTGTTCAAATTTTGCTTTTGTTAAGGTACGTACCAAGTGTTTTGGAATACCATCAACAGGCATGATATAAGGTAAATTGATTTCTGTAGAAGCAGTACTTGACAATTCAATTTTTGCTTTTTCAGCAGCTTCTTTCAAACGTTGCAAAGCCATCGGATCTTTTGAAAGATCCAAACCACCATTTTCTGATTTGAATTCTGTTACCAACCAATCAATGATCTTGTGATCGAAATCATCTCCACCTAAGTGTGTATCACCATCAGTAGATTTTACTTCAAATACACCATCACCAAGCTCAAGAACAGAAACATCATGCGTTCCACCACCACAGTCAAATACCACGATCTTCATTTCCTTACCTCTTTTATCCAAGCCATAAGCTAAGGCAGCAGCGGTAGGTTCATTGATGATACGTTTCACTTTTAATCCTGCAATTTCTCCGGCTTCTTTCGTAGCTTGACGTTGAGCATCGTTAAAATATGCAGGCACTGTAATAACAGCATCAGTCACTTCATGCCCAAGATAATCTTCAGCAGTTTTTTTCATTTTCTGAAGAATGATTGCAGAAATTTCCTGAGCAGTATATTTTCTGTCATCAATCTCTACACGTGGTGTGTTATTATCACCTTTTACAACTTTATAAGGAACACGAGTAGCTTCTTTTGAAACCTCATCAAAAGTATGTCCCATAAAGCGTTTTATAGAATATATCGTTTTTGTAGGATTTGTAATAGCCTGACGTTTTGCAGGATCACCTACTTTACGTTCACCCCCATCAACAAATGCGACAATTGAAGGAGTTGTGCGCTTACCCTCACTGTTTGGAATTACCACAGGCTCATTACCTTCCATGACCGAAACACATGAATTTGTTGTTCCTAAGTCAATACCGATTATTTTACTCATAATTATTTAGAATTTAGTTTTTACATTTTTTTTACAATATGCCATTTTCAATGATTATGCCAATGGAAAGAAGGGGAAATAATGACATAAAAAAAGCGCCCATCTTCCAAAAGGCGCTAATATTTATGACAAAGAGTCAGTTTATAAACAGGGGTGGATGCCAGACGAATTTACAAACTTAAGTTGCTTCGTATACTGTCCACAAACCAATGAATCCCATGATGTGGCATTTAATGGACGAGAATCCGGAGCTCGATTCAAACGAGCAGAAAATAAGCCTAAACCATTGTTAATATTAGTATATTCAGGACGTTCCTGAATAATTCCTGTGGAAGGGGTATTTACGTCAATGAAAGTGCTTAATTCATCAGATCCAGCAACTAACAATAGATCAACATTCCCTACGGTTCGTTTTATAAGGCCCGTATAATCTAAAAGCGTATTACCAATATATTTATAAAAATCACGGCCTTTTGTATCTACTTCCATTAATTCAGGTGTAGAGGCAGAAATATTTAAAGTTTTAAGTGATGGTAATGTATAATCAACAACATGGGCAACATTTTCTCCAGTTATAAGTGAATCCACATAATTCAAACGAATAATGACTTGATAGATTCGAGCATTTTTTGCACTGCTCCAAACAACGTTGAAGGGATAATTAGGCGAACTAACACTCACAAAACCGAAAGTTGCACCGCCAGGCATTGGGCTTGTAAAACCTGTAATATCAGAGACCAAAGATGTTTTTGAAGTAACAACTGTGCCTGTTTCATTATTACTAACGGTGAGTTCGTATTCGCTATCTGGATGCAATGCATTCACACCTGTAGAAACAAATGAATAGATAGCATTGGTCTGATCGGCCGAATAGAAAATACCAGGATCTTTAGGCTTGTTAGTTGGCATCAACAAAATAGTTGCACCAAGTTGCACTCCATTTTTTATTCTCCTTAATTCTACAGAAAGTGCATTAACAAATTGTGTAGAGTCCTTTACCTGAGCATATACAAGAGCATTCCCTGCACCTAAAAAGGCCTTATTGATCTTAACATATTGTGTGTCCTGAGCTTGATCCAACAAACCGTAAACAACGATTGTTTCTTTATAATTTCCAATAACATCCAAATCGGTGCTACAAGCAGAAAATAAAAAGGTACCAAACAAAATAGAGCAAAAAATAATTCTTTTCAAAGTATTCATTTTTAATGATTATTTACAAAAGTATTAATAAATATGGTTTATATTCTAACAATTTTTCAGACGGTAGGTTTCCGTCAATAAACGGCAGAAAACATAGAATATCTTAAAAAAATGGAATCCCGAAAACAATTTGTAATTTTGCCACTCTTCATTTGAAGAAATAAAGAAATGCAGGTTGCTTACCATTGATTTTTGTTTCATTCCTGACAATTCTAAAATTCCATAATTCAACTGATTACACTATGTCGATACACAAAGAAGTAAAAAAAGTCACCACGAACGTTTTACATGAAATGAAAAACAAAGGTGAAAAAATATCAATGCTAACGGCATATGACTATACAATGGCTAAAATCGTTGATCATGCCGGCATCGATGTTATCTTAGTAGGGGATTCGGCCTCCAACGTGATGGCAGGCCACGAAACTACCTTACCGATTACATTGGACCAAATGATTTACCACGCTTCATCAGTTGTTCGAGCTGTTAATCGTGCCTTAATTGTTGTTGATCTTCCATTTGGAACCTATCAAGGGAATTCGAAGGAAGCATTAAATAGTGCTATCAGGATAATGAAAGAAAGTGGCGCTCATGCTGTAAAAATGGAAGGCGGAAGAGAGGTCAAGGAATCTGTTGAACGTATTTTAACAGCGGGAATACCGGTGATGGGGCATTTGGGATTAACACCTCAAAGTATATATAAATTTGGAACATATAATGTCCGTGCACAGGAGGAAGAAGAAGCGCAAAGATTAATCGATGATGCTCTAATTTTAGAGAAAGCCGGATGTTTTGCATTAGTGTTGGAGAAAATTCCAGCAAAATTAGCTGAAACGGTAGCTAAGTCAATTACTATTCCAGTGATAGGCATTGGTGCAGGTGGCGGAGTGGATGGGCAAGTATTGGTTTTCCACGATATGGTTGGATTGAATAATGAATTTAACCCACGCTTTTTAAGACGTTACCTTAATTTATATGACGAAATAAAAGGTGCAGTTGGTAATTATATTAAAGATGTTAAATCAAAAGATTTCCCGAATAGCAACGAACAGTACTAGCTGCGACCACTCAGACTCCAACGAATTACGAATTTTTACGAAAAATACGAAAAGAAAAGCGAATAAAAATAGAAATACTAAAAGTCTCCTCCGTTAAATTTAAAAATTTAATTTATGACAATTAGTATGCTTAAGAGAACTGACTTAGTTTATCCAGAATTAAGTTTTATTATAGTTGGATGCGCCTATGAAGTTTTTAATGAACTAGGACCTGGGCATACAGAAAAAATTTATCAAAGAGCGGTATTTGTAGAAAAGAAAATCACATTTAAGGAACAGGAATATTACCCCTTGAAATTTAAGGAAAAAGTAATAGGAAGAAGCTTTTTAGACTTTTCTGTCGATAACAAAATTATTGTTGAATTAAAAAAAGACGAAACATTTACTAAAACCCATATAGATCAAGTAGTAAATTATCTAAAGTTGAGTAATTATAAACTAGCTCTACTCACAAACTTGACTCCACAAGGGGTCAAATTTAAAAGATTAGTAAACACCAATCAGGAAGAGTAATATAATAAAAAGAAGCAAGATTCGTAAATTCGTATTATTCTTAATTTTTTCGTAATTCGATGGAGTATAAATTAGAAGTACTATTTGAAGACAATCACATCATCGCCATTAACAAGCGTCCATCCGATATTGTACAAGGTGATAAAACCGGGGATCCTCCCTTGAGTGATTTCGTAAAACAATACATCAAAGAAAAATATAATAAACCAGGAGCTGTTTTTATCGGTACAGTTCATCGCATCGACCGACCTGTTAGCGGAATCGTTCTTTTTGCAAAAACCAGCAAAGCGTTAACTCGGCTGAATCAAATGTTTCAAACCAAAGAGATTCAAAAAACCTATTGGGCTGTTGTAAAAAACGTGCCGAAAAATATTAGCGGAACACTCATTCATTATTTAAAAAAGAATGAAGCAAAGAATATGTCGAAGGCTTTTGAAAGAGAAACACAAGGAGCTTTACGTTCCGAACTAGAATATGCATTGATTTCCAGTTTGGATAATTATCATTTAATGGAAGTAAAACCTCACACGGGTCGACATCATCAAATCCGTGTTCAACTTTCTTCGATGGGCTGTCCCATAAAAGGAGATCTCAAATACGGATTCGACAGAAGTAATAAAGACAAATCCATACACCTGCATGCAAGAAAAGTTGAATTTATTCATCCTGTAAAAAAAGAACCTGTCATTATCATTGCTCCTCCACCGAATGAAGTTTTGTGGAACGAGTTCGTGAAAAGGGTTGGATAATTTTTATAACTATCTTCAGATTCAGACGAAGATTAAAAAAAAATCAAAAATAAATTGAGAAGGTCACGCTGAGCTTAGCCTGCACAGAGCCAGACGAAGTGTCGAAGAGTTGGGAAATCCAACGTAGCTATTTCGACAAGCTCAATATGACAACGCTTAATTACTTTTATCCTCAAGGAACATTTCCAATGTAAAAGGGGTCAATAATCGAAGAGACACATTTTTACCAATCTTTTTTCCTCAAGCTTTTTATTTCGGAATCGCGTTTTTTTGTAGTCAAACGCCTTTCTTTCGAACCTTTACTCGGCTTTGTTGGTCTGCGTTTTTTCTGAATTACAAAACATTTATGGATTAACTCGTAAAATTTTTTGATTACGATCTCCTTATTCCCTAACTGATTTCTTTCAACTTGTGATACAATTTGAAGTATGCCATCTTTACTGATCTTGTTGGAAAGCTTATTTAATATTATTGACTTCTGCTCTTCAGTAAGCAAATTTGAATTCACCACATCAAAGTCGAGCTCCACTTTAGTAGACACTTTATTAACGTTTTGGCCGCCAGCTCCTCCACTTCGACTGGTTTTAAAACTAAATTCCGGATCAAATTGTATTCCTTTGATGTTCATAAAACAAAATTACGCATAAAAAATTCAATTGGAATTTGATTAATTTTGAAGGAGAAAATGAAAACGATCATTAAAATATTATTCCTGATCCTGATCAATGTTGATAGCATTGGCCAAAACATAGATATCCAGGCGAAAATAAAATACCATACCGAAAAAGCACAAAACTATTTAGATAAAGAAAAATCATTGTCTGGATTTTACTCCATTGATGCAGATGGAATAAAAATGTATGCATCACCAAAAGATAAACTTTCCAATAAAACAGAATTCGTCATCCGATGGGGACAAATTGAGAACTTCAACAATTTACTGGAATTCAATTCGGCAACTTCCATGTTAGCAAAATATAATGAAGGTCAGTTAAAAGGATTTCCTGACGGAATTTACATCGCAACTAAAAAAATCACACCTGAAAAAAAATTAACCGGATATAAGATCGCACTCGATCCGGGACACATAGCAAACGATCCAGAGACAGGCGACCTGGAAAAAAAATATCTAAAAATAAAGGGAGACAACATAAATGGAATAAAAGATTCCATTGAAATTGCTGAAGGAATGCTCACTTATGCAACAGCCAAACTGCTAAAATCGAAATTAGAAAATGAAGGGGCTACAGTTTTCCTGACACGTTCCGGCGACAAATGTTCATTCGGAAAGACTTTTGCTCAATGGAAAAAAGATGACCTCAAAAATGCTGTCGACAGTCTTTTTAAAATTGGTGAATTGAAAGCTTCTCAAAAACAGTATTTTTTAAGTAAAAAGGTGAATGACAGAGATATCTTCAGAGTTATTTTCAAAGATCTCGAACTAGCTAAACGCGCAGAAATAATAAATAATTTCCATCCTGACCTCACAGTTGTGATCCACTTTAATGTAGATGAAACAAATTTAAAATGGGAAAAAACATCGGATAAAGATTTCGACATGACCTTTGTTGCCGGGGCATTTATGAAAAATGACCTTTCAACAAAAGAAAAACGTTTTGAATTTTTACGCTTATTGATATCCGACAACCTAGAGAAATCAATTTCTTTAAGCGCCTCAGTAATAAAAAGTTTTGAGAGTGAGTTAAACGTTCCGACAGCTAATATTCGGGATGCAAAATATTTAACAGAGGGTTGTATCATGGCTGCAAATGGGGTTTATTGCAGAAACTTACAGTTGCCGAGATATATTCATTCACCAATTGTTTATGGTGAAACCTTATATCAGGACAACATCAATGAATGTAAATCATTAAATGCGGAATCGGATAAAACAAAAAATAAACGTATTCAACAAATTGCAGAAGCCTATTTCAAAGGCATACTAGAATACACAACAACACTTTCATCAAAATAATACCACCCTGTATCTTTTTTTTCCATCCTGCATTATGAGGTCAAAATCAAGTTTAGTATAAACTTCAAAACCTCAGAAATCATGGCCTCAGCAAAAGACACCCCTCGACAAAAGATGATCGGTATGATGTACCTAGTACTTACCGCCTTGTTGGCTCTAAATGTTTCCAAAGACATTTTGGATGCATTTATCGTAGTAGACAAAGGATTGGAAACAACAAATTCCAATTTTACAGATAGAAACGATGCTCTCTATTCATTATTTGATCTGGCAAAAAGTGTGGATCCTGTAAAAGTCACACCCAATTGGAAATCGGCACAAGTTGTAAAAAAAGAATCAGCTTCACTAATTGACTATATCGATAAACTTCAAAAACAATTAATAGCTAAAACAGAAGGTATAGACCAAAGTATAGCTGACACAATTCAGATGTCAAATATAGAAAGCAAAGAAAATTACGATACGCCAACCAATATTTTAATTGGAAATTCAGAAGATGGCTCAGCAGGTGCATCACGCGAATTGAAAAACAAACTAAATGATTTCAAAAGTAAATTAACAAATTATATCTTACCCCAGGACAGAACAAAAGTTAAAGTAGGGATAAACACCGAAGACCCGAAACACAATTCGGAAAACGAAAACTGGGAAGTTTACAATTTTTATAATCGTCCACTGGTGGCTACATTGACGATATTATCAAAAATAAAAAATGATATAAAAAATGCAGAAGCAACAACTGTTGATTATCTGTTAAAATTAGTGGAGGTGGGAAATTTGAAATTCGACACCGTGGCAGCAAAAGTGATCCCTCAGAGTAATTATGTAATGCTTGGAGAAGAATACAAAGCAGATATTTTTTTAGCGGCTTTTAATAAAACTAAAAATCCTGAAATAAACGTTGGAGATTACAACGAAGCAAGCAAAACATTTAATGGAACACCCAATATAATCACAGTTGAAAGAGGCATGGGTAAATACAATGTTAACACAAAAAAAGAAGGAATTGTAGATTATTCAGGAACGGTAAAAGTAGTTGCTCCTGATGGTAAGGAGATTGTGTTCCCGTTCAAGTCGGAATATATCGTAGCAAAACCTGCGCTTACAGTGGCAGCAGAAAGCATGAATTTAGTTTACAGAGGTTTGGAAAATCCTATTTCAGTTTCGGTACCGGGAATACCAAATGAAAAATTAACTGTATCTGCTTCAAATGCGATTCTGATCAATAAAGGAAACGGTAAATATATTGTTAAACCAATTGCTGACGGGGAGGTAAAAGTGAATGTTTTCGCTGATTTAGAAAATGGCGAAAAAAGAAATATGGGTATTCAAATATTAAGAGTAAAAAGGATCCCAAAACCGGAAGCAAAAATAGGAAATATAATAAACGAAGGTAAAATGAGCAAATCGGAATTTGATGTGCAGAGTATTATCCAGGCGTATTATCTTAACTTTGGTTTCCAGGCAAATTGTTTTGTAAAATCCTTTGACATGTCCTATGAAACAAATGGTGTGATCGGAACTGTCTCAGTAAAAGGAAACAATATTAACGATGAATTAAAAAAGGTCTATAGACAATTAAGAAAAAATAGTCGCGTCTATTTTGAAAACATAAAAGCGACTGGTCCGGATGGCTTGGAGGTTTCTTTAAGTCCGCTTACAATAAAAGTAAAATAAGATGTGGTGGTAGGGTTGATACGAAGCTATTTCGTTTATTCGGAATTGCTTCGCTTTTTTAATATCACATTGGATCAACGTCAATATTTACTCTAACAGATTTATATTCACTTGTGGTTTTAAATTTCAGAAGAAGCTCGCTGACAATTTTCTTCACTTGTGCAACAGAAGAATCGCGCTCAATTTTTAACAAAATATTCTTATGATATAAATTCCTGACACGTGACACCAATGGAAATTCAGGTCCTAAAACTCTTTTTCCGAAATGCTTTTTTAAAGCATCTGCAAGATGTTTCGATGACGCGTTCACCATATCAATATCTTTATGAATAACGGTAATTTCTATTAATCTAAAAAAGGGCGGATAATTGAAATTTTTTCTATCCATCAATTGATTCGTATACATCGACAAATAATCATTTGCTATCACCTCCTGAATAATGCTATGGTCCGGGTTTTGAGATTGAATGATCACTTTTCCTCTTTTATTTTTCCGTCCTGCCCTACCCGATACTTGCGCCATTAATTGGTAACTGCGTTCGAAAGATCGGAAGTCAGGAAAATTAAGCATGCTATCCGCATTCAATATTCCAACCATACTTACATTGTCAAAATCAAGTCCTTTTGTCACCATTTGTGTCCCAACAAGAATATCAATATTACCGTCCTCAAAATCCTGAATGATATGCTGGTGAGCGAATTTGCTTCTGGTAGTGTCAAGATCCATACGGGCAATCTTTGCTTTCGGATAAAAAATGGATAACTCCTCTTCAATTTTTTCAGTTCCAAAACCTTTCATTTTCAGATCTGTATCACCGCAAGCAGCACATTTTGTAGGTGGCTTTATTGAATAACCGCAATAATGACATCGTAATTGATTGCTCACTTTGTGATACGTTAAACTTACATCACAATTGGTACATTGCGGTATCCATGCACACATGTTACATTCCAGTTGAGGAGCAAAACCTCTTCTGTTTTGAAATAAGATCACTTGTTCTTTTTTCTCCAACGCGAGTGTTACAGTGTCCAATAATAAAGGAGAAAAATGTGACTTCATTTGCTTTTTCCGCATCGCTTCTTTCACATCCGCGATCAAAATTTCAGGCATCTGTACTCCGCCAAAACGTTTTGTGAGTTCTGCAAATCCATATTTATGTTCCTGTGCATTATAGTAACTCTCCAAGCTAGGAGTAGCAGAACCTAAAAGTGTTTTAGCTTTATGAATATGAGCCAGATAAATTGCTGCATCACGCGCATTGTAACGTGGTGAAGGATCATATTGTTTATAAGAAGTATCGTGTTCCTCATCAACGATCACTAATCCTAAGTTACTAAAAGGAAGAAACAATGCAGATCGAGCTCCGATAATAAGCTTAAAGTTTGAAAGTTTAAAGTTCAAGTTTGACTTATTCTTGTCATCATCTTCATTAGAAC
>CANJPX010000020.1 GCA_947476185.1 Bacteroidota bacterium | reverse complement strand
GTATTTAAAAATAAAGTCGGTGCAGATGTAAAATGGTTCAATGTAAAATATATCAGGAATGATAAGTGGTTTGATTTTGCATATAACTTTAATTCTGAAGATGCCGTATGTTTTGCGCAATCATTCGTAAACAGTCCGGTTGATCAGGAAATTATTTTACGCGCAGGAGCTTCCGGTGCAATAAAAATTTGGTTGAACGACAAGTTGGTCAGTTCAATTGTTGAAGAACAAAATACAGATCTTGATGTTTATGGTTATAAAGTAAAATTAAATAAAGGTTATAATCGGATACTGGTGCAGGTAGGAAAAAGTGAATTAGACCGTTCCAACTTTATGGTAAGGTTATTTGATCTCAGCGAAAAACCCTTGGCAGGAATTACATATGCCACTGAGGCGCAATCCTACACAAAAGAAACAGCCTATGAAGTGAAGGAAGTTCCTTTTTTTGCGGATGCCTTTTTTCAGGAAAAATTAAAATCAGATCCTAAAAATATTTTATCGCTGTTAATGCTTGGCGAAATTCATTTGCGCAATGATAAGGCATATGATGCTCGAAAAGCATTTACAGAAGCATCTATCGTTGCTCCACAATCCACTTATATTAAAGAACGATTGATAGAGTGTTATTCACGAGATCAGAATACTACAATGCTTACTAAGGCTGTAGAGAGTATTAAAACAAATGATCCGGAAAGTTATTATGCTATCAGAGAGTTATATAATGATGCAGTCGAAAAAGAAGATTACGATGAAGCTGAAAGATTATTGGGAAAATTGGTGAAAAATTATGGCGCAACTTTGCTTACTGATGCGCTGGAACTTGATATTTATGTGAAGCGTAAAAAGTTTGACAATATTGTATCTGTTGGAAAAGAGCTGTATGAAAAATATCCTGATAATTGGGATATTGTGAACCTGAAATATATTATTGAAACCAATGTGAATAAGGATTATGATAAAGCCAATGATATTCTGTTGAAATATTTAAAAACGAATAGTAATGAAACAGCTTCTAACACATTAGCAAGCAATTATTTTGAAAAGGGGAATGTTCAAAAAGGATTTGATATCTATTTAAAACGCACCGAAGATTTTCCTTATGCAACGGGGTATTATGAAGGTGTTTCTGATCTGTATTTCTCCAAACAAGATTATTCTACTGCCGAAACATGGATGAAGAAATTGATCAAGATCTGTCCGTATAATGGATATTATTGGAATCAATTAGGGAAAATTTATGAAGCCATGAATAAAACGGAGGATGCAAAAATGGCTTTTGCAAAATGTATTTATTTCTCTCCGACAAATTATGAAGCTCATCGTTTGCTCCGGAAAATGCAAAATAAAAAGGAGTTGTTTGATTATTTCCCTGAACAGGATATCGATAAGTTGGTTGCAGGTTCTCCTAAGCCAAAAGACTTTCCCGAGGATAATAGCATTGTCCTTTTGAATGAAATGCAGCGTATCGTTTACCCGGAAGGTGCAACGGAACAAAAAACAGAACTTTGTGTGAAAATATTCAATCAGGCCGGAATTGATTCCTGGAAAGAATATTCTGTTGGGTTTAACGGATACACACAACGTTTGATCATTGAGAAAGCGGAAGTAATAAAAGCTGATGGCAATAAAGTAAAAGCAGAGACAAATGAAAATCAAATGGTGTTCACATCATTAGAGATAGGTGATGCAATACATATCACCTACCGTATCGAAGATTACGTTTACGGACAATTGGCGGCACATTTTACCGATCGTTTTAATCTGAATTATAGTTTGCCGGTTGGTTTAAGTAAGTATAGCTTGCTTGTTCCTGAAGCGAAAAAATTTAATTATAAAGTGCTTAACAGCGATCTGCAGCCAACTGTCAGCTCCCCCGAAGATGGATATAAATTATATGCTTTTGAAAAATCCAATCTTGCCGGTTTAAAAAATGAACCCTACATGCCACCTTTGGATGATATTGGAATGGTGATAGATATTTCCTCCATTCCTGATTGGAAATTCATCAGCAATTGGTATGCGGATCTTGCAAATACAAAAGCAAAATCAGATTATGAGATCAAAGAAGCTGTTGCTGATGTATTCAAGGACAAATCAAAAAAGTTAACTGAATTACAAAAAGCAAAATTGATCTATGAATACATTGAAAAGAATGTTAGTTACAGCAATGTTTCATTCTTGCACGGTGCATTCGTTCCTCAAAAAGCTTCCCGTACTTTAAATACAAAGCTTGGAGATTGTAAAGATGTATCAACATTATTTGTGGCTATGTGCCGCGAAGTTGGTGTAACGGCTAACCTTGTTTTGGTAAGTACTAGAGATAATGGCGATAATTGTCTGATCCAACCGAATGTTGGCTTTAATCATTGTATCGCCCATTTGATGGCGGATGGAAAAGAATATTTTATTGAATTGACAGATAATAAATTATCCTTCTCTACGATCGGAAATTCTTTGATGAATACCTCAATACTTCAAATTCCAACTGAAACAAAAACTGTTTCGGGTGAATTGGAGCGATTAAAAACATCGAACAGAGTTATTAATACTATTTCACGAAAAGCAAATGTTTCTTTTAATAATAATGATCTTACAGTTTCCCGAACGACCACAAGAACAGGCGTTTTTGCTGATGGTACACGCAGCGATTATGCTGAACTTGGGAAAGAAGAACAAATGAAAACGATGAGCCGTGCAATAGGATCTGATTATACCACTCCTGTTAAATTAACGGAGCTGAATTTTAGTGATCTTTCCAGTTTGAGTGATACGGTAAGTTACAAACTTGCGTTTACCGTCAGCAACGCTTTAATGGATGTTGCAGGAATGAAAATAATTAAATTGCCATGGTCAGATTCTTATTCAAGTCTGGATTTCCTGACTTTGGAAAAACGAACTTTTCCTTTTAATGTTTGGTCTTTTTCTTCTATAGAAACAGCGACTGAAGAATTGATCGTTGAATTGCCAAAGGGGAAATTATTGGCAGAAATGCCAAAAACTGTGGTAATCAAAAATGAAATTTTAAGTTATTCCTTGACATTTAAAATGGTAGGAACAAAATTGTCGGCAACACGTTCATTGAAATTCAATAAGGAGATTGTGAGCCCTTTAGATTATATTGTTTTTAAAGAATCATTCACTAAAATTTCTGAGGCAGATTCAAAACAAGTTGCATTTAAATAATTGCATAAATACAATACGCAAAAAAGATCCCGCTCTTCATATTGAAGAACGGGATCTTTTTTTGATTGGAAAAATATGTTTATGCTTCTGCCAATATGATCACTTGGTTATTTTGTACTTCAACAACACCACCATTGATCTCAAAGTTCTCGATATTTTTTTTCGAATCAGTAACCTTTACAGTTCCTTTTTTCAAAGACGCTATAATAGGTGCGTGATTATTTAAAATACCAAAAGATCCATCAGCACCGGGAAGCTTTACGGCTTCTACTTCACCACTGTATACTTTTTTATCCGGAGTTATTATTTCTAAATGCATTATGTATCAAGTATTAAGTATCAAGTACCAGATCTTACTTCCTGATACTTGTTACTTGTGTCTATTTATTTCGATTCAGCTAATATCTTCTTACCTTTTTCTATTGCATCTTCAATAGAACCTACAAGGTTAAATGCTGATTCAGGATACTCATCAACTTCACCATTAAGGATCATATTAAATCCTTTGATGGTATCTTCGATAGAAACGAATACGCCTTTTAATCCTGTAAATTGCTCAGCAACGTGGAAAGGTTGTGATAAGAATCTTTGAACACGTCTCGCACGGTGTACAACTGTTTTATCTTCTTCAGATAATTCATCCATACCAAGGATAGCGATGATATCCTGCAATTCTTTGTAGCGTTGTAAGATTAATTTTACTTTTTGTGCTGTACCATAATGAGCTTCACCTAAAACAGCAGGAGTAAGAATTCGTGAGGTAGAATCCAAAGGATCCACCGCAGGATAAATACCTAATTCAGCGATCTTACGGTTCAATACCGTTGTAGCATCCAAGTGGGCAAATGTTGTAGCTGGAGCCGGATCTGTTAAGTCATCGGCAGGAACGTAAACCGCTTGCACCGATGTAATAGAACCACGTTTTGTTGATGTGATACGCTCTTGCATCAATCCCATTTCCGTTGCAAGTGTTGGTTGGTAACCTACCGCTGAAGGCATACGGCCTAATAATGCCGACACTTCAGAACCTGCTTGTGTAAAACGGAAGATATTATCAATAAAGAATAAGATATCACGTCCACCTGATTTTTCATCTCCGTCACGGAAATATTCAGCCATTGTTAATCCTGATAAGGCAACACGCGCACGTGCTCCCGGAGGCTCATTCATTTGACCGAATACCAATGTAGCTTGTGATTTTTCTAATTCTTTTAGATCTACTTTCGATAGATCCCAACCACCTTTTTCCATAGAGTGTTTAAATTCTTCACCATAACGGATAACGTTCGACTCGATCATCTCTCTTAGTAAGTCGTTTCCTTCACGGGTTCTTTCACCAACACCGGCAAAAACGGATAAACCTTCGTATCCTTTAGCAATGTTGTTGATCAATTCCATGATCAATACTGTTTTACCAACACCTGCACCACCGAACAAACCAATTTTACCACCCTTTGCATAAGGCTCTAAAAGGTCGATTACTTTGATACCTGTGAATAATACTTCTGTTGAAGTAGATAGATCTTCATATTTTGGAGGGGTACGGTGAATTGGTGCACCACCTGTTTTATCTGTTTGTTGAATACCGTCAATCGCATCTCCAACAACGTTGAATAAGCGACCTTTCACTTGTTCTCCAACTGGCATTGTAATGCCTGCTCCTGTAGCAACTACAGTCAGGCCACGGTATAATCCGTCAGAAGAGTCCATAGCGATTGTACGCACTGTATCTTCTCCAATGTGTTTTTGAGTTTCAAGAATAACTTTTTGACCGTTTGGTTTTATTACTTCCAACGCATCCAAAATGTTTGGTAATGTGGCTCCACCTTCAAAACTTACGTCTATTACCGGACCAATTACTTGTGAAATTTTACCTGTTTGTATCGACATTTTAATATATCTAAATGTTAATTTTATTAATTCGAGTGCGAAATTACACTTTTTTATTTATGTAAAAAATCGATTTTAAATATTTTTATGATTAAATTCGTATCTTTAAATCATAGGCCATTTTTTGTGGAAAATAAAGGCGTTTTCGACCTCTGTTTTTTGGGTATTGTCGAAACCTGTTAGCAAATCGTATGATGTAATTAGTTATTAAATGAAGGTTTATACCCAAATTGAAGATTTTAAGGATGTAAAAAATCCAATTGTTACCACCGGCACATTTGATGGAGTTCATTTAGGGCATCAAAAGATAATTTCTCGGTTAAAAGAGGTGGCGGTTCATGAGAAAGGTGAAACCGTTTTGTTTACCTTTTATCCGCATCCAAGAATGGTTCTTTTTCCGGAGGATAATGAGCTAAAATTGTTGAATACCCAAGATGAAAAGATCTGTCTTCTTCAGAACTACGGTGTCGATCACCTTATCATTTATCCCTTTACAAAGGAGTTTTCCCGCTTGTCATCTGTTGAATTTGTCCGTAATATTCTGGTGAATACTATTCATACCAAACGACTTGTGATTGGCTACAACCATCATTTTGGCCGCAATCGAGAGGGATCTTTTGAGCACTTGAAAGAGTTTGGACCACTTTATGGTTTTGATGTGGAGGAGATCCCTGCTGAAGATATTGATTCTATTGAAATAAGTTCTACAAAGATCCGACAAGCACTGCAATCGGGCGATATTGATTCAGCAACATCCTTTCTCGGACATCCTTTTTCGGTTACCGGTAAAGTGCAGAAAGGCGCACAAGTGGGTAGAACGATTGGCTATCCTACTGCAAATATCCTTATTGAGGATAAATACAAGCTTATTCCAGCTGATGGTGTTTATGCTGTAAAAGTTGAAAATAATGGCAAAATATTTGGTGGAATGCTTAATATTGGATACAATCCGACCTTTGAAGGAAAGGCTAGGAGCATGGAAGTGAATATTTTTGATTTTGATCAGGATATTTACGGACATGACGCAACCATTTATTTTATTAAGCGTCTACGTGATGAAGTAAAGTTCAATGGAGTAGAAGATTTGAAAAATACATTGGCCATTGATAAACAAAACGCTTTGAAAATATTATCTGCTTGAAAATAAAAACACCATACTATTCAATTTTGAGAACAGGTATTCTTCTTGCTCTTATTTTTGTTTCGCAAAAAGTTGTTTCTCAAACTGTTTTACTGGATTCACTGACATTGGATACAATGCACGCTTATACTAGTCTGGAGGAAGCGCTGAAGAATCCAGAAAAAGTTGTCAAGCTGGAACTTAGGAAAAACAAATTGAAATCCTTCCCGATGGAAATATTGAAATTCCCGAATCTTCAGTATTTAGATCTGAGTAAAAATTCAATAAAAGAACTCCCGATTGAGATCAGCCAGTTGAAAAATTTACAATATTTTGCCATTTCAAAAAATAGTCTTGAAGAATTTCCTCCGCAAATTGGCGACCTTTCTAACTTATATTATTTGAATGCCAATCAGAACGAATTAACATCTATTCCCCATTCCATTGGAAAACTTATCAAATTAAGGAATCTAGATCTGTGGAGCAATAATATTGATGGCTTTCCGGAAGAACTGAAAGAACTCAAAAGTTTAAAGGTCCTGGACCTTCGTGTGATACTTATTCCTGATGCGCAGCAAAATAATATTCAGGCGATGTTGCCAAATGCGAAAGTTTATTTTTCTCCTTATTGCAAATGCCAGCAATAAAATAGTTAGGAATTCTTGATTTAGGATTTAAGAATTATTTTTAAGAATTTTAAGCCATGAACTTTCATTTAGATTTTCCGATCCCTTCTTTTCATCAAAAAATAAATTACTCGCATTCTTCTTTTTTTATAGGCTCTTGTTTCGCTGAAAACATGAGTGATTTAATGTGTAAATATAAATTTAAGACGCACTTAAATCCTCACGGAATTTTATATAATCCTTTGAGTATTGCGGCAGCTTTGCGCAGATATTTAAAGATAGATTTTGTTACGGAGGGGGAATTGTTTTTTGCAAACGACTGTTGGAATTCATGGGAACATCACAGCCGTTTTTCAAATCCTGATAAACAAAAATGTCTTCTAGAAATAAATAAAAATATTTCGGAAGCACATGTTTCTTTAAAAAATACGGAATGGTTATTCATTACATTTGGTTCTGCATTTGTTTACAAGAAAAACAATGAACTGGTCGGTAATTGTCACAAACAGCCTCAAAAAGAGTTTTCGAAACAATTGTTGGTTTCTTCTGAAATTATAGAAGAATATAAATTTTTGATGGCTGAATTGAAAAAGTTCAATCCAAAATTAAAAATAGTTTTCACAATTAGTCCTGTTCGATATGTTCGTGATGGAGTGGTTGAAAATAGTGTGAGCAAAGCAAGATTGATCGATTCTGTTCATCAGCTTATCAGTGAAAATGTTTTTTATTTTCCTGCCTATGAATTGGTAATAGACGATCTGCGCGATTATCGTTTTTATAAAGATGATCTTGTTCATCCTAATGAGCAAGCTATCGCCTACGTTTTTGAAAAGTTTTGTACAACGGGTTTTGATGAAAAAACTTCCGGATTATTAGGAAAAATAAAAGAGATACTTGCGGCAAAAGAGCATAAGCCATTTAATTCTGAGACAGAAGGGCATAAAAATTTTAAGGCTACTTATTTGGAGCGCTGTATAAAATTGCAAAATGAAAATCCTCTTTTGGATCTTAGTGATGAGGTAAAATATTTTTCTTTGTAAAACATATTTGCGAAGAACGCAGCAATCTCTCATGCAGAGTGCAAGTCTCCGCCTTGAGCAAATATTACTTCGTTCCTTGCAATGATGTATAATAAATAGCAAGTCTCAACTTCCTAAAACTTTAAACTCAATCCGGCCATAAAATTTATTCCGGCTTGCGGATAGTAAAAATTCTCTACCGTATGTTGTCCTCCTGCAATATACCCAAAAGTATAGCCATTGGATTCGTATTGCTCACCGAATAAATTGTTGAGTGCTAACGTAAAGCCAATCTCTCGAATATATTTTGTCTTAATTATATAATTTATGCGGACATCATTTACAAAAAAGGCATCCAGTTTTCTACCTTTATTTGAAGTGTTATCTAAAAATTGGTCGCCCACATATTTACTGATAAAGCTAAATTTTAAATTTTTAATGGGTTCGTATGTGAATGTGCTTCCCGCGATCACATTTGGTGAAAAGGCAATGTCGCATTCAGAATAAATGTTTACACGCTGAGCTGTGCTGTCGTAATTGTCGATATACTCTTTGAAGTTCAGGATCTTGTTTTTACTTAACGTCAGATTTGCATTCCAACTCAGGTTCTTTAATAATTTAATGCCGAATCCTGCTTCTATTCCCGCTCTGTAACTGTTGTCAACATTTGCTCTGTTGTAGGCACCAACATCATTTATTTCTCCGGTAAGTACCAATTGATTTTGATATTCCATATAATATAAATTCAAAGCCCACTGTGCAACTTTTAGGTTATGTCTGTATCCTAATTCAAGATCATTCAATGTTTCAGGCTTTGGACGGCTTGTTGGTGTTGATTGGGTGTAATCGTCACGGCTCGGTTCTTTGTGTCCTATACTATAGGATAAATAAATACTTGCGTTTGAGTTTATTTCATAGTGTAAACCTAATTTGGGATTTACAAAATCTAGTGCAGCCGTTTGTTGGATATTTTTTAAACTATCATCATATCCAAGAAATGAATAATTGACCAATCGGTATTGCATATCTGCATAAAATGAAAATTTTTGTGTCACCGAATAAATTATTTTTGCGAAAATATTAAAGTCGATTTTGTTTGCTGTATCGTTATAATAACTTGTGTGTAAGGTACTGTTGGAAGCGTATTGTGACCAGATTATTTCTCCATAATGCAAGCCGTCATATTTATTCAAAGCTCCTCCAATAGTTGCAACTAATTTTTTATTGCTATTGTAGGCTAAAGAATAAGTGGCACCATAAAAATTATTATCAAGCCATCTTCTTCTAACTAAATTTGTTGAGGTGATCGTATCTGAGCCGATTGTAATATCTGATAATCCATAACTGCTGAAGGCTTGATCGTTTTTATATTCTTCATAATATCCTTTCCCTTTTGTGAAATGAAAAGCAAGGTTGGCATTCCAATTCCGATTGAATTCATGTGAGAAATGCAATTGGTAATAATCCTGCTTATAATTATCAACTTGGTTCTTATATGTGAATTGATTGAATTTTCTGCTATCCGAATTTAGCAGTTGTAAGGCTTCCTCAGGTGCCAATCCATTTCTGATAATATAATCGTTCATCCCTTGTTCATCACCTTTTAAACGTGATTCCGGAATTCCGTTCCATGCTTGATATGTTTCTTCTTGTCCCGAAAAAGTAATGAATTTGATGATGGAATTTTTACCGTAGTAAGCCCCTGATAAATAATAGGATCTTAGATCGGATGTTGCTCTGTCAATAAATCCGTCAGTGGAAACTTTCGATAAACGCATGTCTACTGCAAATTTGTCGTTGATTAAGCCGGAACCGGCATTTACAGTGTTTTTCCAAGTGTTAAATGATCCGTAGGATGAGTTGTATTCTCCATAACCTTTCGGAATCAATTTCGTGGTTTGAATATTTAAACTTCCACCGAAGGCTCCCGCCCCATTTGTGGATGACCCAACACCTCGTTGTACTTGTATGTTATCAATGCTAGATGCAATGTCTGGAAGGTCTACCCAATATGCTCCTTGCGATTCGGCGTCGTTAACTGGTATTCCATTTATGGTAACATTTATTCTTGTTGCATCAACACCACGAATATGGATACCTGTATATCCAACTCCGGCACCGGCATCTGACGTGGTCACAACAGAAGGGAGTTGATTTAATAAATAGGGAAGATCCTGTCCTAGATTTTGCTCCCCGATCTGTGTTTTTGAAAGTTGAGAATTTGCAACTGCTCCCCGCTCATCAACACGCGTAGCTGAAACGATCACTTCATCCATCAAAACCGGACTCTCTTCCAATTCTATTATAATGTCTGCATCCTTGTTTTCATTCATTACAACTGTATCTGTCGTGCTGAGGAATCCAATAAAAGTTGTGTGCAGGATATAGGTTCCTTTTTTTAAATTCGAAAGTTCGAAAGTGCCATCACTTTTGCTTTGAGAAGCGATATAGGTGTTATTGATGCTTATTGTAGCTCCGGCCACACTTTCATGTGAATTTTTATTATTTACTTTTCCTCGGATGCTGTATTGAGCAAATGCCAATGATGGCAGAAGCAATAGTAGCGCTGCAAAACTCTTTTTTGTAAACATTTGTATTTATTTTTTATAGTTAAACTGATAGCAGCAAAGGGCATGCAGCTACTATTGTTATAACATTACCATTTCCCTACGCAGGCATGATCCTGATCAGGTGCATAAATAGTTGCGTTTGGCGCAAAAATTTATTGGGTATAATCTCAGCTGAAAAAAATGTAGATTTTTAAAAATGAATTATAATTTTTTTGGAAATTATTAATTCAACATTCATCATTTCTAATTTCTTGCAACACCCCTTAAGAGGATGCAAATCTATAAATTAAAATTAGAATGAGAAGAAAAATTTTCGATTGCAGCAAGGCAGTTAATAAATCGCTGTTCATCTTCTCCTTTTATTATGGTGTAATTCGCTTGTATAGAAATTAATTCTTTTTCATACCATTCGAAAAGGAATTTCCTGCGATTGGGATTCTCTCTCAGTTCATCAGCTTCCCATGGCAGATCAGGATAGGTCAGTAGATACAGGTCGTATTTATTTTCGATTAGTTTTTCCGTGATCCAATTCGGACACAATTCAAAAACATCTTCGCACCAAACTTTTGAAATAATTAATTCTGTGTCAGCAAACAGAAAGTTGTTTGCAGTTGATAATGCTTTTTTTTCTTGCTCTAATTGCTCTCTTGCAATAATTAAAATATCATTCAGCGTATATTTTGCAGCTAATTCCGACAAGTATTCTCGTGCATATTCTTTTACCCAAACTGTTTTATAGTGTTTGGCAAGAGCCTCCGAAAGGGTGCTTTTTGCAGTGCTTTCAGGTCCAAGTAAAGCTATTCTTATGATACGATTTTTTTTCTCCATGAAAAATATCCGGTTACGGACATCGAAATGTAAATAATATTTAGTAGTGCAAATAAATAAAATCCCCTGTTGGCAAAAAGTAAAATTCCGAGTGAGTCGAGAACGATCCAATACATCCAGTTCTCAATTATTTTTTTTGCTGTCATCCATGTCGCAATAATACTGAAAACTGTTATAAATGCATCCAGATAGGGCAATACTTGTGTCGAATATTTTTCTGCGAAATATGCAAAAGGTATCCAGACTATTATCCCCAATAATATTAAATAACTGTTTTTTGTAAATGATAGTTGTGTGATATGGATTTCTTTTTTTTCTGCCGATCCAAATAACCATTGATACCATCCATAAAACCCTATAATGACATAAAAGATATTTAGCCCGCTTTCAAAAAATAAGTTGCCGGTAAAACATAGATAAACTGTAAGAATACTGGCAAGGATCCCGAATAACCAGCCCCAGCTATTTTCAAGTGCTATCAGTATGATATAGACAAGTGCGCAAAAGAATCCTGCCCATTCAGTCATGCTGGTTTGAATAAACGCTTGGTGAATGGAATTTAAGATCTCAGAAGTATTCATGAATAAAAATTATTCGATCGGGATTTTTAGTTCCTCATATTTTTCAACGAGTTTTTTGAACTCTGCCAAGGGGTCTTTTTTCTTCCAGATACAACTGTAAAAAGCTAGGCCATCGAAGCCAATTGAGTTTGCTTTTTCAATGGCATTTATATCAACACCTCCTCTTGCAATAACTTTTAATTTAGTTTTTTGTATCGCAGATCTTAGACTGTGTTCTGTAAAGCCGCCTTGAAATTTGCTGCTAAGACTATCGAAGATTGGACTTAAAAAAATATAACTGTATGGATAACGGGTATCGGCTTCGAATAATTGGCCGATATTATTGAACGAAGTAGTGATAATAATCTCCGGATTTTTTAATTGAATTAATTTGATCGTTAACCAGGTTTTATATTTTCTCTTGATATGCGTTTTTGTTAAATGTATGCCTCTTAAATTATATTTATATGCTAAATTATGATGTGAATGGAGTACGATCCTGTTGTGAAAATGTGAAGGTATTTTATTTAATAAAAGCTGAGTCTCCTTGGTTGAAAATTTATGCTTACGCATATGAAAACATTCTAATCCTGCTTCAAAAAGGCTGGTGATGATTTCCGCCTCATTTTCTATTTTACTCGAACTAGATATAACAATCTGTTTCATCGTATATTAATTGAAAGAATGAATTGCTTTTGTTATTGATGCGATCAACGAAAGATCTGTTTCTATCGCATTGCCTACTACGATCATATCTGCTCCGGATTCGCAAGCTAATAGCGCTTTCCCCGGATTGTTTATGCCGCCACCAATTATTAGTGGAATAGAAATTGAAGAACTTACTTTTTTTATCATTGACCCATTTACTGGATTCTTTGCGCCGCTTCCAGCATCCATATAAATTATTTTCAATCCGAGTTGTTCACCAGCCAATGCCGTACATACAGCGATATCGTCTTTTTCAAAAGGAATAGGGCTGCTATTACTCATATACGAAGCGGTGGTTTGATTGCCACTTTCTATGAGCATATAACCAGTTGAGAGAATCTCCAAATCACTTGCTTTCAATAATGGTGCAGCAATCACATGCTTGCCAATCAGTAGCTCCGCATTTCTTCCGGAGATAAGGGATAACAGTAGGATCGCATCGGCAGTTTTACTTATTTGTAAATGATTCCCTGGAAAAATAATGACAGGGATCAACGTGTTTTTTTTGATTTCTTGAATACAATTTTCAAAATTTCCATCACTTAACAGGCTTCCGCCAACCATTATGAAATCAACAGATGCGGCCTCAGCTTTTTGGAGGACTTCTGGTGATCCAAACTTGTCAGGGTCAATTAAAAGAGAGAAAAGTTTTTTCCCCTCAGCTTTGCTTTTAAGTATCTTTTTGTAAATTTCTTTTTGCATATTCTCCTGAAAAAGGATTTTAGACAATATTAAATAATTCATTTGAGGGAAGCGTAATTTTATTGAAAATTAATTTCATTGCAGAAAATGTATCGGTTTTCATTTTTTTTTTAGATATTTACAAAAAATTACTAAAAGCGTATGAAATCTAGAATCATAAAAATTAAATTCGCACTTATAGTTTTTGTTGCATTGCTATGCCAAGCAGCAGTAATTGCTCAGGAGACGCTATATCCCTTTAGTGATAAGGGGAAGTATGGATATGTCAATAAAACGGGAAAGGTTGTTTTGCCTGCGCAATTTGAATTTGCAGATAAATTTTATGATGGTTTAGCAGTTGTAAAACAAGGTGGAAAGCGTGGTTTTATTGACGCAACCGGAAAAATGGTAATTGCTGCTCAGTATGATCAAAAAACAGACGGTTATTTTTCCGAAGGGCTTGCTTGCGTGAAACAAGGAACAAAATATTTTTACATTGATAAGGCTGGTAAAACTGTTATTACACCGCAATGTGAACATGCATATAAATTTTCTGAAGGTATGGCACGTTTGCAGATCGGATTAAAATTCGCATACATTGATAAAACCGGAGCTACCGTTATTAAGCCTGAATTCGAAGGAGGATGGGATTTTAAAGATGGTTTGGCAAGGGTTAAAAAGAATGGAAAATGGGGCTTCATTGACAAAACGGGGAAAGTGGTTATTGATTATAAATACGATGAAACATTTGAATTTTCTGAAGGGTTAACTAATGTTCGAGTAGGTGATGATAAAACAGGGAAATGGGGGTATATCGATAAGACTGGAAAAGTTATTATTGATTTGCAATTTGATAGAGCGTTTACTTTTTCCGATGGACTTGCATGCATTCGGATAGGAGATTATAAAAATGGAAAATTCGGATATATTGATAAAACAGGTAAAGTTGTTGTAACCCCTGTTTATACAGGAGCATATTTCTTTAACGATGGTTTGGCGTGTGTTAGTACTTCTCCTTTAGTGGCCGGTAGTTTGAAAGATGCAAAATGGCAGTATATTGATAAAACGGGAAAACTTGTCATTACTCGTGGCGCTGATTATTATTCTGATTTTTACAAAGGTCTTGCCTATGTAAGTTATGCTGGAGTGCTTTCCTACATTGATAAAACCGGAAAAATTGTTTGGCCCCCTTCCGCTAAATAATAATATTATTATTAGATTTACAAGTGCGAAATTTGTTTGTTATACCAATAACATCTAATTTCGCACTTCGTTTTTAAACAAATTAATTAAACTATATAAAATGTCAAATTCAACTGTGGAAAAATTCGTAAAAAACAAAGTAAAGGATATGTCTCTTGCTGCATGGGGACGAAAAGAGATCAAATTAGCGGAGGCTGAAATGCCGGGATTAATGGCGCTACGTGCTGAATATGGAGGCTCTCAGCCTTTGGCCGGAGCCCGTATCGCAGGTTGTTTGCATATGACCATCCAAACCGCAGTTTTGATTGAAACATTAAAAGCGTTAGGAGCAGAGGTAACATGGTCATCATGTAATATTTTTTCTACTCAGGATCATGCAGCTGCAGCTATTGCTGATGCAGGTATTTCTGTTTATGCCTGGAAAGGAATGAACGAAACAGAATTTGATTGGTGCATCGAACAAACATTGTTCTTTGGTGAGGACCGTAAACCTTTGAATATGATCCTAGATGATGGAGGAGATCTTACAAATATGGTATTTGATAGATTTCCTGAATTGATAAAAGGAATAAAAGGTTTATCAGAAGAAACCACAACCGGAGTTCATCGTTTATATGAACGTATGAAAAACGGGACATTACATATCCCTGCAATCAACGTAAACGATTCTGTGACAAAATCTAAATTCGATAATAAATATGGTTGCCGTGAGTCATTGGTAGATGCGATTCGCAGAGCTACTGATGTAATGCTTGCAGGTAAAGTTGCTGTTGTCGGTGGTTATGGTGATGTAGGAAAGGGTTCAGCAGAATCTTTGAGTTCACAAGGTGTTCGTGTTATTGTTACAGAAATAGATCCTATCTGCGCTTTACAAGCTGCAATGGATGGGTATCAGGTTCAAAAGATGGATACCGCCGTTAAAGAAGCGGATATTATTGTTACCGCTACTGGAAATAAAAATATTATTTCTGAACGTCATTTCAGAGCAATGAAAAACAATGCGATCGTTTGTAATATCGGTCACTTCGATAATGAAATTGATATGGCTTGGTTGAACAAGAATTATGGTACTACCAAAGATGAGATCAAACCACAGGTTGATAAATATACGATTGATAAAAAGGATATCATTGTTTTGGCAGAAGGCCGTTTGGTGAACTTAGGTTGTGCTACAGGACACCCTTCTTTTGTAATGAGTAATTCATTCACAAATCAAACGTTGGCTCAATTGGAATTATGGTTGCATACTGATAAATATGAAAATAAAGTTTACACGTTACCAAAATATTTAGATGAAAAAGTAGCCCGTTTGCATTTAGCTAAAATAAATTGCGAACTTGATGTTTTGAGTCCAGAGCAAGCAGCTTATATCGGAGTTTCGGTAGAAGGTCCTTTCAAATCGGACGCATACAGATACTAGATCTCTCTAAGAAAGCGATAGGGCTTAGAATTAAATAAAAAACACTCAAATTTATTTGAGTGTTTTTTATTTATGATATCTGCTTAGTTAAGTGGTAGCCCTGATGAGGTCTAATAGTTATAGATATGTAATGCCGTTCCATCAAATGTTGTACTATATGATTTTAGAGGTAATCCCGCAGGTGTTTGAATGACGGAACCGTCAACAATAGAAAATTTTGAATTGCAGCAAGTGTCCGTTGCAATTATATTTGAGGCATCCACAAAAACCGTTGCACAAACATCACTTGAATTATAGGTACAGTTTCTATCATAAGCCATAAATTCGGAAATGGATTTGCGGTAAACCAAAATGCCTCTGACACCACCGGTAATATAGCACCATCCTCCAACAGGGTTTAAATTAATAAAACTAGGGTCTGACGTGTAAATGTAAAGATCAACCTCAATTGCAGGAACGCCATTGTTTTTGTCTTTTTTACAGGAAAATAAAAATGTTATTAAGAGACTGCTTAATAATAAAATAGTTAAATAGTTTATTTTTCTTTTCATGACCGATAACAAATTTAGGATATATTTAGGGAAGCATGGAAAATAAAATACAATAATTCATTAAGTTTGTATTTAATTATATTTATATGAGACTTATTGCCCGATTAATAACTGTTTTTCTAGTTTGTTTATTGCCTTTGGCGACAATTGCCCAAGAGCAAACTAAGGATAAGGCTCCTCCAACGAGTCGCACCCAAAAAAGAGCTGCGAAAAAGAAGTGGAAAGAGCAGCGGAAAATGGAAATGCAACATGATAAGTCTGTAAAGGAGCATCATAAAAAATTGCAGACGAAACAAACACGCAAAACGATGCGTAACGAGAAACGTAAAGGTGAAAAATTAAGGAAAAATAAAAGAGAATTTTTTCTTGTTCGGTGGTTCAAAAATCGCCATCATTGATTTTAATGAAATTATTGTTTAATGAAATTATTTTTTTAAAATGTAACTTATTCAAAAAAAAAGTGTATAATTGCATATTATCAGTTCTTAAGAACAACATCCCCCCATTTTATTTACAAGTAATATTTGTAGATTTGCCACTCAAAATTTTGTTTTAGTTTTTTTTATTTTATTCAAAATAAGGTTGATTCTATTGCGATACAGCTGGTAGTTGCCCTCGGTTTTGGATTGTAAAAAATTGTTAAAAAAAATTTGTTTATGAATTTTAATTATTCATATATTTACGCACTTCATTTTGCACGAAAATTATTTTAAATAAATTTTAAGAATATGCTAAGAAAATTACTTTCCACCTTATCCGTTGTTGTAGTGTCAGTTGGACTGACCTTTGCACAAAACGAGTCTGCTATTAAAGTACGGCTAACTGATAAAGCAAATAAAGAAACAATTCCATTTGCGAATGTTATTGTTGAAATGGGCGGTATTCAATCCGGAGTAGGAACAACAAATATGGATGGTGAGGTTACTATTAAGCCTTTGAGTCCTGGTAGATATACTGTAAAATCATCTTATGTTGGCTATCAAAGTGTTGAAGTGAAAGATATTCAGGTTGCCGTGGGAAAAACAGTGTATATAAATGTTGAAATGACGGCAGGTCAGCAATTAGAAGCTGTTGAGGTAATTGACTACAAAGAACCCTTAATTGATCCGGATACTAAATCCGGTGGAACCGTTACTCGCGAAGAGTATCAGAATATGGCTTCAAAAAACATTAACTCTGTTGCTGCAACAACAGCTGGTGTTTACCAAAAAGATGAAGGAGGAGAATTAAATATCAGAGGTTCTCGTGCAGATGCAACAGCATATTATGTGGATGGTCAAAAAGTACTTGGTTCTTCAGGTGTTCCCCAAGGTGGTGTTGAGCAGGTAACTGCTATTACTGGTGGTACTCCCGCTGAGTATGGAGATGCTACAGGCGGTATTATCGCTATTACAACAAGAGGTCCTGCAAGCAAATATACTGGAGGAATTGAATTAATATCTTCTGGTGCAGGCGAAAAAAATGGTAAAAGCAGAGGATTGGATGCATTTGGGTATAACTTTGTAGGTTTTTCTCTAAATGGTCCATTATTAATGAAAAAAGATTCTGTAAACGATATAAACAAATCAGTGTTAGGATTTAGTGTTGCCGGACAGTATGTTTCAGAAAAAGATCCTGATCCATCAGCTGTTGGATTCTATCAGGTTAATCCTGATAAATTAGCTGAATTGGAAAATGCGCCTCTTCGTCCATCTCCACAAGGAGCTGGTTATGTTTTGAATTCTGAATACGTTACAATGAACGATTTGGAGAAAATTAAAGCTCGAAATAACGTAGATTCAAAATCTATGAGCTTGACTGGTAAATTGCAATATCAACCATCTACAAATATGAGTATTACTTTTGGAGGCTCTGTTGATTATAATAAAAATCATGCATTTACTTATGAATACGCATTGTTTAACCCTTCCAATAATGCTCAAGTTACATCTAATACATGGAGAGTTTATGGTAAATTAACTCAAAAGTTCAATTCTGCTTCAACAAAAGAAGAAGAGAAATCTTCCTCGGTAATAAAGAATGCTTATTTCACATTACAGGCAGGCTATGAAAAAACGACCAAAAAAACGGAAGATGATACCCACAAGGATAATTTCTTTGATTATGGATACATTGGGAAATTTGTTCAAACAAAAGAAAAGTCATATCAGCCGGAGACAAGAGATTTGTACGATGTTGACGGGGATGGGAAAAAGGATACTGTTAGTGGTTTTTTTATGAATGGTTATCAGGATGTAAATCTTTCTTTCTCTCCTGGCGATGCTAATCCAACAGGTACTCCTTATACTACCCAATTCTATGATTATTTTGGAGCATCGAATGTTGTTAATATTTATGATGTTCAAGCTGGTTTAGGTCTTGCTAATGGCGACAGACCTAGAAACGTTTATTCTGCATGGTACAATACAGGCCGTCAGTACAATGGTTATTTACTTGAAGATAAATCGCAATTCCGTGTGTTTGCAAACTTTTCTGCAGATATTAAAAGACATGCAATTCAGGTAGGATTTGAATATGAACAACGTGTTGAAAGTCAGTATAATTTAAATCCGATTGGTTTATGGACGAGAATGAGAGAATTGGCAAACTACCACCTTACCAATTTGCAAGATGATAGTATTTTTGATGCAACACTAAATACCGATATCCATTATTTTCCTGATGGATCTGTTAGTCCTTATGCTTATTATGATTTCAATCGTATGAATGATGGCCAGCAAACACAATTCGATAAGAGTTTGAGAGAAAAATTGGGTTATAATGTAAATGGATTGGATTGGTTAGATGTTGACTCTTACGATAAAAGCTTGTATAGTCTTGATATGTTTAGTGCCGATGATATGTTAAATATCGGTGGTACTGGTGTTGTTTCTTATTTCGGTTATGATCATACCGGTAAGAAAACAAAAGGTAGTCCTAGTTTAGATGATTTCTTTACAAAAACAGACGACAAAGGGAATTTAACACGTGATATCGGAGCATATCGCCCTATTTATATTGCCGGTTATATTCAGGATCATTTTGATTTCAAAGATTTGAAGTTTAATGTGGGAGTCCGAATCGATCGTTTTGATGCAAATCAAAAAGTATTAAAAGATAAATACTTATTGTATGAAGCAAAAACTGCTGGTGAACTTTCTATTCCTGGCAAACCTTCTAATATTGGAGATGATTATATTGTATATGTTGAAGATGCTGCAAATCCAAGTGTTAACCAAGTTGTTGGTTACCGTGATGGTGATACTTGGTACAATGCTAGTGGAGTGGAGGTTTCTGATCCAAGTGCTTCATTCGGTCAAGGTGCCGGACAGGTTCAACCGTATTTGGTTAATCCAAGCGATAAAACGCTTACTTCAAAAGTATTTAAAGATTATGTGCCACAAATAAATGTTATGCCTCGTATCGCATTTTCATTTCCTATTTCTGATGTAGCGAATTTTTATGCTCACTATGATGTATTGACACAACGTCCTCCAACATATAACAGGTTGGATCCTTTGCAATATCAAGGTGTAATAAATAATCAGGACGGTTATGTAAATAATCCTGATTTGAAGGCTGAAAAAACCACAGACTATGAATTGGGTTACCAACAAGTATTAAATGAGAAGAAAAATTCTTCTTTGCAATTGTCATTGTTTTATCGTGAGTTAAAAGATCTGGTTCAAACAACATCTGTTGTACAAGCTTATCCTACCACCTATAAATCTTTCGCAAACGTGGATTTTGGAACTGTAAAAGGCTTGTCTATTGCATATGATCTTAGAAGAACAGCTACAGGGGTCTCTTTAAATGCAAGTTATACCTTGCAATTTGCGGATGGAACTGGTTCAAGTACTTCAGACGGGCAAAACCTTGTTTCTTCAGGTGTGCCTAATTTAAGAACTACTCACGCCTTGGATTTTGACCAACGTCACACCATTACTTTAAACATAGATTATCGTTTTGGCCTTGGAAAAGATTATCGTGGTCCTCATTTAACTCTTCACAAAGGAAAAGACAATCAAAAAGTAATCAGTGTTTTGGAAGATGTTGGAGCTAATGTTGTATTTAGAGCGGGTTCTGGAACTCCATATAGTAAGCAGGCAAACATCACGCACGAGGGTCAGTTTGGTATCGGTGGTGGAAACACTGCACTCGATGGTCAAATTAATGGATCTAATTTACCTTGGTCTTACAAAATGGACTTGCGCGTAGATAAACATATTGAGTTGAATTGGAAAGGCAAAAAAGATGGCGAAGAAAAGAAAACAGCCAACTTGACTATTTATCTGCAAGTATTGAATTTGTTGAATACAAAAAATATTTTAGCTGTTTATAAGGCTACTGGTAACCCTAATGATGATGGTTATTTGAATTCTTCCGAAGCTCAAACACTTATTTCAAGTCAAAACAGCCCGGAATCATTTAGAGATCTTTATTCAGTTAAAAATAATAACCCAAGTAATTATAGCCGTCCACGAGTAATTCGTCTCGGATTATTACTTGATTTTTAATAATATCTTTCTAAGAATTTATAATGCTACTTAATAATAACAATATGAAGAATCGTTTCAAATTAATCGTCACTGCAAGCGTTTTTGTATTTTCTTATGATGCACAAGCTAGAGAAAATATAGGGACGCCAATTGCAACATCCCACAGTCAAGTCAAATCTGTTATGACGTTGTGTGCCCCGGCTGCAGCAAAAGAAGATTTGGATATTAATAATGTTAGAGCTACCATTTTAACCGGTGGTGATATGTGGTGGAATTTGACGGATGGAAAGTATCTGGTTCCAAAACCTGCTGCAGGTGCTAATGGTCCTACATCCTTGTTTGCAGGTTCTTTGTGGATCGGTGGGATAGATGCTAGCAATACTTTAAAAATCGCTGCAATGACCTACCGTCAAACTGGTAACGATTTTTGGCCAGGCCCATTAACATCTTCGGCAACAACTGAAGCAGCAACCTGTCTAACATGGGACAAGTTTTATAAAATTAATAAGGGAGATGTAAAAACGTATATTGACTGGTTTAATTTAACAGGAGGATCAGGAACTAACCCAACAGATGCGTCTGCAATGGATGTGATCTACAACTGGCCTGCAACAGGTCCGGAAGGTCAACCAATGGCTCCTTTTTACGATTCAAATGGTGATGGTCTTTATGATCCTTATACAGGTGATTACCCTGATTTTTGGTTAGGTGATGGTACCCGTCCTGCTGGCCAATCTGCTTGTGATGCCGAATTATTCGGTGATCAGGTGTTATTTTGGGTGTTCAACGATAAAGGGAATGTGCATAGCGAAACTGGAGGTTCTTCAATTGGCTTAGAAATTCAAGCTCAGGCTTTTGCTTTCCAAACGAATAATGAGATCAATAATATGACTTTCTATCATTATAAAGTAATTAATAAATCTTCATTCCGTTTAGATAGTACATTCTTTGGTGTTTGGGTGGATCCAGATTTAGGTTCTGCTTCTGACGATTTTGTTGGTTGTGATGTTGGATTAGGTTTGGGTTATTGTTACAATGGTGACTTGGTGGATGACAATCCTCCTTCAGGTCAGATTCCTTATGGTGTAAACCCTCCTGCTATTGGTTGTGATTTCTTCGAAGGTCCTTTTGCTGATCCAAATGGGGCAGATGACCCAGCAGCATCAGTTCCTGCAAGTTTTGTAAATTATGGTGACGGAACGGCAGATAACGAACGACTTGGTATGGCGAAATTTGTTTATTACAATAACGATTTCTCGTTTACTGGTAATCCTAGTGGAGCTGTTGATTTTTATAATTATTTAGCTGGTTCATGGAAAGATGGTACACCAATCACTTATGGTGGAACAGGTCACTTAACTGGTGCTGCTTGTGATTATATGTTTCCAGGCGCATCTGATCCAACCGGATTTGGTACTGGTGGTAGTACATTGGCTCCTTGGAGCGAAGAGACAAGTGCTGATATCCCAGCTGATAGACGTTTCCTGCAAAGTGCTGGCCCTTTTACATTGCAACCAGGGGCTGTTAATACAGTTACAATTGGGTTAGTGTGGGCAAGAGCTAGTCAAGGTGGTAATTTGGCTTCAGTAACCTTAATGAAAGGAGCTGATGCAAAAGCGCAAGATTTATTTAATAACTGTTTTGCTGTGTTAACAGGACCTGATTCTCCTAATTTAGCAATACAAGAATTAGCGAATGAGTTGATCTTAACATGGACAAATCCTTCAACTTCTAATAACTTCAACGAAAATTATTCTGAGGATTATGATAAATCAACAGGTAGTGATTCACTTTATCGTTTTCAAGGGTATATTGTTTATCAATTAAAAGATGAATTGGTGACAGCTTCTGACCTTTATAATGTAGATAAGGCTCGTATTATTCTGCAGTGTGATAAGACAGATAATGTGAAACAAATCGTTAACTTCAATAATGATGTGGCGTTACAAGCTTTAGTTCCGCAAGAAATGGTAAATGGTTCTGATATAGGAGTGGTTCACTCTTTATCTTTTACTGATGATAAATTTGCTATCGGGAATACAAAGTTAGTGAATCATAAAACGTATTATTTTGCAGTTGTGGCTTATGGCTATTCGCCAACATTGGTAACACCGAATTACAGTATTCCAAAAGATTATTTACCTTTTATTTCAGGTAATAAGTCTGCCGATGGTACTAATGGTTTCAACCATTCAGCAATTCCTCACATACCTTCTCCTGAATTAGGAGGAACAGAAGCTCATTCAACGTATGGTATGGGTCCAAAATTGACTCGTGTTGAAGGACATGGAAATGGAGGTAATGTCCTTGACCTAACCGCAGGAACTATTTCTGAAATATTGAGCACTTCTCGTTCTGTTAATCCAATATACGAGAATACGCATGGTCCAGTAAATATTAAAGTTGTTGATCCATTGAACGTACCTATTAATAACAGTTTCGAATTTAAATTAATTCCTAAATATTCGAAATTTGGTGTTGGGGCATATATTCCTCAGGATTCATCACTTTGGCAATTAAAGAATCTAACAACTGGAGAAACGGTTTTTTCTGAAAAGAGTATCGCTGTTCCTAATGAACAAATTATTAATGGTCAACCTTCACTTTCTATTACTTCTGCCACTTCAATTCCTACTTGGGGGATTTCTGTGAATGTTAATTATACTAGTGATCCAGGTTCAGCAACGTCAATAAAAGGAGGCTTCCTAGAAGGAACTATTTCTTTTGCTGATAATACAAAACAATGGATATCCGGTTTAGCAGATGAAGAAGGAACCACCTATTCAAATTGGATTCGTTCCGGTTCAGCTGTGTTTACTGCTCCTGACAATATTTATAATGATGCTTCTGGAGCAGGTGTTGATCTTAATCAGGATTTTGAAAATATTATTGGTAAAACTTGGGGGCCATACCGTGTTTGTGCAACAGGGTTAGCAACTGATCCTATTGCAACTTCAGTTTATACGAAAGGAGCACCTGCTTGGACAACAACTATTTCCTTAAATAAAATCGCAAATTTAGCTTCGGTTGACGTAGTTCTTACTTCGGATCAATCTTTATGGACACGCTGCCCTGTGCTAGAAGAGTGTGACGATAAAACGTTAGCTGAAGGGAATACCAGAAAATTATTCATGCGATCGCATGCTTCTGTAGATAAAAGTGGTAAATCAACAGGACAAAGTGGTTATAATGCAGCCGAAGGTGACCTTAATGGTTTAACGGGAATGGGATGGTTTCCAGGATATGCAATTAATATTGAAACTGGTGAACGCTTAAATATGGCTTTTGGTGAAGATTCTTGGTTAGTTTCTGACAATGGAAATGATATGAAATGGAATCCAACTGGAACAAGATATGCCCCAAGTGGTGATCCTATTTTTGGTGGAAAACACTATGTATATGTTTTTGGTCACAATGGAGATGCGATATTCCCTTCATCTGATGCACTATTGCCAAATATGCCTAAAGATGTACCTCGTTATGATCAAGGTAAAGTATTACATGATTTACTTTTGGCCGCAGTAACTGCAGGTGGTGGAGTAGGAGGGACAAGCGATGCTTATAAACGTGAAGTTTTTACTGATGCAATGTGGGTGAATATTCCTTTGTTAGCAGTAGGCCATTCTTTGCTTGAAACTACTGTTCAATATAGAATAAGAGTTGCAAAGCCATATTTTAAAGGGTATTCAACATCTGTTTTAACATCAGCCGATAGCTCGATGTCTCCTCAAAATAAAAATTATCCATTGTACTCATTTAATACATCAGATATTGAAACTCATAAAAATGATGCTACAATAGCTAAAAATGCACTTGATTTGATCAATATTGTTCCGAACCCTTATTATGCATATTCCGGATATGAAAAGAAGGCCTTGGAGAACATTGTTAAAATCACTAATCTTCCTGAAAAATGTAACATTTCAATTTATACTTTGAATGGTACCTTAATTAGAAAATATGCAAAAGATGATTCTAAAACATCGTTGGATTGGGATTTGAAAAATCAAGCCAGAGTTCCTATTGCTAGCGGCATGTATATCATTTACATAAAAGTTCCTGATGTAGGTGAAAAAACATTAAAATGGTTTGGTGTTTTACGTCCGATCGATTTGGATTCATACTAGTTTTAGAAGAGTTAATTTGTAATAGAAAAAGATTCATAAATATCAAGATATGAAAAAATATAATAAAATTGTAGCACCAATAGCCCTTGCAGGCTTGTTCATATTGCCAACTAATAATTTATTAGCAGGTAACCCCGATCGTTCCGGGCAGGCTGGTGCAACCGAATTGTTGATAAACCCTTGGGCGCGTAGCTCCGGATGGGCTGGTTCTAATATAGCAGGAGCAAGAGGTTTGGAAGCAACTTTTTTGAATGTTGCCGGTACAGCATTTACTAAGAAGACTGAGATCCTATTTACTCGCACAAATTGGTTAAAAGGTACTGATATTAATATCAATGCCTTTGGATTAACGCAACGAGTTGGTGAAACTGGTGCTATCGGATTATCTATCATGTCAATGGATTTTGGTGATATTCCTATTACTACAGTCGATAATCCTGAAGGAGGTATTGGAACTTTCTCACCTCAATTTGTGAATATTGGTTTATCTTATTCAAAAGGATTTTCAGATAATATTTATGGAGGTTTGGCTTTAAAAGTGATCTCTGAAAGAACCGCAAACGTTAGTGCTAGAGGTGTCGCTTTTGATGCAGGTATTCAATATGTAACAGGTAAATACAATCAAATGAAATTTGGTATTTCCTTAAAGAATGTTGGGCCTCGAATGAAATTTAGTGGTGATGGTTTATCAATGAAAGCGGAGATCCCTGGAAGTACGCAAAATGTAACCTACACTGTTGAAAACAGGACGGCTCAGTTTGAGTTACCTTCTTTGTTAAATATTGGATGCGGATATGATTTTTATTTGAAGAAAGATACTGTTTCTATGAAAACTCATAGACTTACTGCTATGGGAGCTTTTACTTCGAACTCTTTTGAGAAAAACAACTTGAAAATTGGTTTGGAATATGGCTGGAAAAATATAGTAATGGTGCGTGTTGGATATTGTCACGAGAAGGATATCAGAAACAAAGATAAACGAACTACTGTATTTACAGGACCTAGTGCAGGTTTTACAGTTGAAATTCCTTTCGGAAAAAACAAATCTACTTTTGCAATAGATTATTCTTATAGAGCAACTGATCCATTCCAGGGAACACACTCTTTTGGAGCAAGAATCAACTTGTAAAATATTTTTATTACATTTGTAATCAATGGCGAGTCCCGCCCCGAGAACTCGGGGCGGGATTCGTTTCTGTTTTAATCAATATACATTAACATGTCAACAATTTCTTATTTTACAGAAGAAGGTTTAAAGAAGCTGAAAGGTGAATTGCACCAATTGAAAGTGCATGATCGTGCCTATATTTCAAAACAGATAGCCGAAGCAAGAGATAAAGGTGATCTGTCTGAAAATGCTGAATATGATGCCGCAAAAGAGGCGCAAGGCCTTTTAGAACTTAAGATCTCCAAGATGGAAATTGTGTTGAGCAATGCCCGCTTAATTGATGAATCTACATTGGATATGACCAAAGTGCTGATTCTCTCAAAAGTAAAAATAAAAAATGTTGCCAATAGTGCAACAATGACCTATACACTCGTTGCCGAAAATGAAGCAGACTTGAAAGCCGGAAAAATTTCGGTCGACTCTCCGATTGGAAAAGGTTTGTTAGGTAAAAAAGTCGGCGACTTTGCCGATATCAAGGTTCCTTCCGGAACAATGAAATTTGAAATTATAGAACTTTCCAGATAAAATGGCAAGTATTTTTACCAAGATCATAAATGGAGAAATCCCTTGTTATAAAATTGCCGAAAACGATAAGTTTTTAGCTTTTCTAGATGTTTTTCCATTGGTCCACGGGCATGTTCTTGTTGTTCCAAAAAATGAGGTCGACTATATTTTTGATATGGAGGATAGTGAGTTATCGGCTATGATGCTCTTTGCAAAAAAAATTGCCAAAGCGCAAAAGGCCGCTGTTGTTTGTAAAAGGATAGGCGTTGCTGTTATCGGATTAGAAGTACCCCATGCTCATATCCACCTTGTTCCTATGAATACGGCTAATGATGTAAATTTTACCCAGCCAAAAATAAAACCAACAGCAGATGAATTATCCGCAATGGCTGAAATGATAATATCGAGCTTGTAATTTACCCTTTCTTTTCTGGGTTTTCAGCTAAGAAAGCTTTCCAGCCTGTATAGGATTTTTTTGCAGAACCTGGTTTCCGTTGAAAATGGTGGCAAACCGCAGCAGCCAACCCGTCTGTTGCATCCAGAAATTCAGGTGTTTCCTTGAAATTTAAAAGCGTTTTCAGCATCGCGGCAACTTGCTCTTTTGACGCATTTCCACTTCCTGTGACCGATTGTTTTATTTTTTTTGGGGAATATTCATTGATAGTTAGATTTCTAGATAAGGCTCCTGCAATTGCAACTCCCTGAGCACGTCCTAATTTTAACATGGACTGAACATTTTTTCCGAAGAACGGAGCCTCGATTGCCAATTCATCGGGTTTGTATTCATCGATCAGGGATACCACACGATCAAATATTTTTTTTAATTTCAATGCAGGATCAGTCACTTTTTCTAATCGCAAAACACCCATCACGATCAATTCGATCTTTGTTCCTTTAACATGAATAAGTCCATAGCCCATGACATTGGTGCCAGGGTCGATGCCTAAAATAATTTTATCAGTTGTATTCAAATTTGTAATTCGTATCTTTTGTTTAAGATTTGTAATTCATTCGTGAAATTACGCTCTCTTTTTGCTAATATTGTCTGATAATGAAAGCCGCCAAAAATACGCTCTTCTACAAAGTTATAAGTCTTTTCATAAAGTCGCTAATTTTATTTTTGTCTTTTTATTATATCTGGGATAAGTTGCAACAGTCTTCTGTAGTATTTGATTTTCCTCATTTATTTTCATCGGATAATAAGATCTATACCATTACAATTTTTCTTTTAATGTTTGTGAATTGGAGTCTGGAAGCATTCAAATGGAAACTGCTTATTGCTCCTCTTGAATTAATAACATTTTCGTCATCCTTAAAAGGAATATTTTCCGGAGTAACAATCAGCATTTTTACACCCAATAGAGTAGGAGAATTTGCCGGTCGTGTTTTTTTTTTAGAAAAGGCGGATAAAATCAAAGCTTCTATAATGAGTATTATCGGAAGTGTAATTCAATTATCCGTAACCATCATTGCAGGTGTTATTGCCTATTTTATATTGAAAAAAATGCAGTTCAACGTTTTTCAAGTCGAGCATTTTTATTCATTAAAGGCATTGTATTTATTATTGGCATTGGTTTTTATTGTAACAGCTTTTTTAGTTTTTGTGATCCTGAATAGAAAAACAACTTTTATCAGTATCAAAAAAAATATTGAAATAATGAATGTCTATTCAAAAAAGGAATTGAGTTCTGCTTTTTGTATTTCTGTTTTCCGGTATATTGTTTTTTCAATTCAATATTATTTAGCGCTACGTTTGTTTGGAATAAACGGGGGGTTGATAATTTCATTTTCATTAATAGCACTAACTTTTTTTGTTACATCTGCTATACCTACCTTTGCTTTGACTGAAATAGCGGTGAGGGCAGGTGTTGCTATATATTTTTTTGGAACTATTTGTTCTGTCCATTCATCCATTTTAGCAGCATCCTTATTTTTATGGATCATCAATTTGGCAATTCCGGCTTTAATCGGGTCGGGCTTTGTTTGGAAACTGAAATTAAATAAATTGTAAAATGGAATTGATATTTTGGATATTTATTTCAATTGGCATTTGTCTATGCTTCTTCTATTTTTTTCTGATAACAAAATATTGTTACGGATGGATAAAAACAAAGGAGGTCGAGCCAGGCGTCGATTCTGCAGTTTATGCAAGTGTGATCGTTGCGGCAAGAAATGAAGGGAAATATCTTAGAAATTGCATAGACGCTATCCTCTCACAGGATTATCCTGCAGAGAAATTTGAGATCATTATTGTTGACGATCATTCAGAAGATTCTACGCTGCAGATCATTCTTGATTATTCTGAGAAATATCCTCAGGTAAAATGTTTGCAGTTGCCCGAATCAAAAAAAGGAAAAAAAAATGCAATTGAGGCTGCCATAGAAATTACTAAGGGTGAATTGATCATTACTACCGATGCTGATTGTGAAATGGGTAGCAAGTGGTTAACTACGATCCTGTCGTTTTATACTCAGACAAATGCCAAAATGATTGTTGGTGGGGTATCTTTTCACAAAGAAAAGTCTCTATTCGAAAAGATGCAGAGCCTTGAATTCTTGGCTTTAATGGCTAGTGGAGGTGCTTCCCTTTATTTTAACAAGGCAATTATGTGCAATGGTGCTAATTTGGCCTATACTAAATGTGTTTATAAGGAAGTGGGAGGGTTTTCTGGAATTGATGAAAAAGCTTCCGGAGATGATGTATTGCTGATGTATAAGATCAGTAAAAGATACCCTGCAGAGATCCGATTTTTAAAAAGTAAAGAGGCTATTGTATATACGAATGCGAAGGAAAGGCTGAACGATTTCATTCAACAAAGGAAGCGGTGGGCATCTAAAGGCTTTTTCGCCTTAAATGCTGAAACTCAGCGTGTTTCTTTATTGATATATCTTTTTAATTTTTATATCGTCTTCATGCCCCTAATTGGCGGCCTTTGTTTCGTAAATACTCCGTTCTGCCTATTATTTTTACAAATTTGTCTTATTCTTGTCGGAATTAAATGCTTTATTGACTTTTTGTTATTATTTTTATCCGCATCTTTTTTTAAAAAGAAGCGATTTTTACTACTTTTCCTACCCGAACAAATCATTTATATGATCTATGTAGTTTTGTTGGGGTTGTTGGGTTCAATTGGGAAGTATGAATGGAAAGGGCGAAAAATAAATTAATGAATGGCTAAAAAAGACGATAAATATTCTCATTCTCTTTCCTTCTATGCTTGGCAGCGCTTGAAAAAAAACAAGCTGTCCATGTTTGGTTTGGTTGTCATCGGTTTATGTATGATCATGGCTGTTTTAGGTTTTGCGATAACTCCGGATTCTACACCGGATGCGAATGATCAATTATTGGAACTTTCAAAAAAACCTCCAGGCTTCGTAATTAAAATGTTGCAAACCAGAAAAAATGAACCCTCTCATGATGTAAATTTTTTCTCGAAAATGTTGTTTGGCGAGGTGAGTAACTTCAGGTCGATCCCCTTTTCTGATTATCATTTTGATGGCAACGATATTGTCGTTCGTGAATATACAGGTGATGAAAAGAGAGTAGGGCTTGATATCAGATATAATCTGGCAGATGCCGTTTATGCTATTGATTATAATACGCCTATCGTAAATAATGTTGACGAAGGGTATACCGAGTTTTATGAATTCGGTAGCAATAAAAAGATCAGAAAAACTGTAAAAGAATTAAGAGAAGAGGTTGGAAATAATTATATCATTTCCCGCAAATATATTTTAGGAACCGACCCTGCCGGCAGAGACCTTTTGAGTAGGTTGATCATTGGGACGCGTGTTTCTTTTTCTGTTGGATTTGTTTCCGTTTTTATTTCTGTGATCATAGGAATATTGATGGGCGCTTTAGCAGGATTTTACCGAGGTAGAGTAGATGATGTGATCATATGGATCATTAATGTAGTTTGGTCCATTCCAACTTTGCTACTTGTGATTGCAATCACCTTGGCTTTAGGGAAAGGATTCTGGCAGGTATTTGTGGCGGTGGGATTAACGATGTGGGTGGAAGTAGCGAGGGTGATCCGTGGTCAGGTGATGAGTTTGCGCGAAAAAGATTTTATTGAAGCAGGTAGAGCATTAGGTTTTTCAAATTACCGCATTATCATGCGACATGTTTTGCCCAATGTAATGGGTCCTGTGATCGTTATTTCTGCTGCTAATTTTGCTTCTGCGATTTTGATCGAGGCAGGTTTAAGTTTCTTGGGAATCGGTGCTCAGCCGCCAACAGCTTCTTGGGGAGCCATGATAAATGCGCATCGTGGGTATATCATTGGCGATTCACCTTATTTGGCATTTCTTCCCGGTTTAGCCATCATGTTCATGGTATTGGCTTTTGTGCTTTTAGGAAACGGATTACGTGATTCTTTGGACACAAAATCTATTGACGAAGATCAGATCATGTATTGATCTATTTGTAGTATTCTTATTTTAGAATTACTTCGTAATCATATTTATCCATTCTATAGATATCGCTAAAACCAATCGATAATGAGGGCTTGAAATTTTGAAGAATTTTTATTCCAAGTATATCATCATCCCCAATCTGCTTTTCAATTTCTAAATAATTTTTTGATACAAACGCTTTCTGAAGTTCACGATAATTTTTTCGGATGAGATGGTCGATGTCTGCCACTTTCTTCTCAGAATCTATTTCAATCAAAAATAAAATTAGGTCCTTGTTGATTAGGTCTTTAATGCCTTTATAATAAATCGTTTCAGACAATTTATTTTTTTTTAAAATAAATTGATCTGATATTAATGGAGGTGCACTGATAGAAGAATCGATATAGGAATAAATTAAAAGAGCAATTTCATCATCATTCGAAGAAAGGGTGCTGACATCTTCACTCAAGTTGCTAGATTGGACAATAATTGTTAATGAATCAGATAAAGTAGCTAAAGAATGAAGTGTTTCATAATTCTTTTTAATAACAGAACGCTCCTTTGATGTTTTACAGGAAAGCAGACATAGTGTAATTAAAACAAATAGAGCTATTTTCATTTCGAAAGAGTAAATAAAAAGGGCGTATGAAGCAGTGTTGCCAAATACGCCCTTTTGTTATGATCGATTCTTCTCTAGAAAGGAAGATCGTCTTCTTGAGTTGCAGCAGTGAATGTTTCAGAAACGCTGCTCATTTCATTTGAAGTTGAATTGGTTGCTCCTGCAGTGCTGCCTTCGATTCTCCAAGCCTCCAATGTGTTGAAGTATTTTATTTCATTTTTCGGGCTTGTCCATTCACGACCGCGTAAATTAAAATGAACTTTAATTTCTGAGCCAACAGAATAATTGTCAATCAGACTGCATTTGTCTTGTGTTAATTGAAAAGAAATGTGTTGAGGGTATTGAGAAGAATTGTCTGTTAAAACAAATTCTCTTTTTCTGAATTTTTCAGATACTTGTTGCGCTTCGCCTTTTACTTTTAAGATCCCGGTGATGTCCATTTTGCTAATTGTTTATATAGTTATTATTATTATTGATTCTATTTTGTTTAATGATGGAAAGATAATAAAACCTTCCAAGCTTCTTCCACTTTATTATTTCCTAATAATCCTTTTGCGATGTGATGCAAATGGTCTTCGAGGTGATTTAAATTTTTACCGTACATTTCAAATGCTTCATTGATAGCTCCTGAATTTTTGTATTTGATAACATCATTCTCGGAAGGGATCTTTTCAATATTCCCTAGTTGACCTAAATTATTCGCTGTCAGAACATTTGAATTGCGAATATAATCAGGAATCATGTCAATTCCAATTCCTAGATTTTGTATAGGTTTAGCAACTTCAAACAATGCATCTCCATTTGATCTGCTGTACCAATTGCCGCCCATTCGTGCAACGAGATCTATTTTTTTCGGGTCGATCTGCTTGTTATCATCCAAAACAGTTTCACTGATATGCATCAGAACTACTTCGCAAATAATTAAATTCCCTGCTCCACCTTTATCTCCGAGTTCAATAACCTGTTTTACAATACATTCAAGTTGTGCAGGCGATTCTTTTACTCTATAAGGTTTTACCATTAAAGATTCAACCTGAGTAAAACCTGCTTTAGTAAATTCATTGGTTCCCTTTGGGTATTCGGTACTAGCCAAACTTACCTGTTGTACCATATCATAGTTTACCACATTGATAACAACTTCCGGTACCTCTTTTATATTTTCGTACGTGTTTTTTGTGATACCCGTTCTTCCGCTTCTCGCTGGGGAAAAAATCGCAATTGGAGGATTCGCACTAAAAATATTAAAGAAACTGAAAGGTGCAAGGTTTGGTCTTCCTTCCTTATCGATAGTGCTAGCAAAGGCAATTGGACGCGGAGCAACAGCACCTAAAAGGTAACTGTGCAATACGGATGTGGAAACTTCTTTTGGGTTTATTGTAAACATTGTCATATTTCTCTGACAAAAATAAAACATTATTCAAAAGCCTGCTAATTATGTTATCAACGGTTCAGCGGCCGATTGTTGAAATGTATTAAAAGATTTTTTTTAAGGATTATTTTCTGTTAATACTCCGTTTTTCGGTAAATAATTTTATCTTTGCAATCCGGTTCAATAAAAAAGCGGAAGAGGCATTTTTACGTTAAAGCAAAAACTCAGCCGCGAGAGTGCATTTGAATTAGAGTAGAATAATAATTATGCGGATGTGGCGTAATGGCAGCCGCGCCAGACTTAGGATCTGGTGCCGAGAGGCGTGGGGGTTCGAGTCCCTTCATCCGCACAGAGACATGAAAGCCCCGTTAATAGGGGCTTTTGTCGTTGTGAACCAAGTGTTTTTAACTCTAACACCTTTTGAGAGTAAATATATTTGTTGGTTTAACTCTTCTTTAATCTATTTAAGTTTTTTTCAATGTATTTCTCGGTAGGGAGTAAGGATTGCTGAATTCTTCTTGCATAAGTGATGCTGTCTATGATGTCTTTTTGATGTTCTTCAACTATTAATTTTTGTTGTTCAATTAATACTTTCTGTTTTCTAGTAATGCGTAATGTTCTGAAAACAAATCCTGCAAATACTAGTACTAAGAATAAACCACCAATAACAAATGTTGTTATTAGTTTTTGTTTTCTGTTTTTTTCTTCTGCTACTATACCTTGATTTTTTAATTCGCTTTTATGTTCAGCATTTGCAACGGCTTCCTTTGTTTCGTATTCGTAATTCATTTGACTTTGAATGGTTTTCTTTCGGGTTTCTTCATTGTTTAGACTATCACGGTACAAAATGTATAGTTTGTAATTTGTAATTTGAGATTTGTAATTGCCTGTTATACTATCAACTCGGGCTAATCTAACGTAACTATTTCTTATAATATCCTTGGCTCCTATTTCTTTTGAAAGAACGAGCCCACTTTCCAAATATTTTTTTGCGTCTACAATCTTATTTAATTTTAGGTTTAATGAACCAATGTTTAAGTAAGAAATAGCGATTCCGCTTTTATCGCCTATTGCTTCATGTATCTTCAATGAAGCTAAATAGTTCTTCAACGCCTCAGGATGATTGGCCTGGTTAAAATAAACATTTCCAATATTGTTGTAAGAAGAAGCGAGACCATATCTATCGCCTATTGCTTCTCTTTTTTTCAAGGCAGCGAAATGATTTTTTAGTGCTTCGGGGTAATTGCCTTGGTCATAATAAACATTTCCAATGTTGTTGTAAGAAATAGCGATTCCTCTTTTATCGCCTATTGCTTCATAAATCTTCAAGGAAGCGAAATGATTTTTCAATGCTTCGGGGTAATTGCCTTGGTTATAATAAACAAGTCCAATGTTGTTGTAAGAATTGGCGATTCCGTTTTTATTACCTATTGCTTCTTGTTTCTTCAAGGAAGCGAAATAATTCTTCAATGCTTCGGGGTAATTGCCTTGGTTATTATAAACCATTCCAATGTTGTTGTAAGAACCAGCGATTCCGTTTTTATCGCCTACTGCTTCTTTTATCTTCAAGGAAGCGAAATGATTTTTCAATGCTTCGGGGTAATTGCCTTGTTTATCATAAATAAGTCCAATGTTGTTGAATGCTTTGGCTTTGTACTTTTTAGCAACATGTTGGATAATTTCTTGCTTATTGCTTTGGATTAAAACATCAGCAAATAGTACCGCTTGGTTACCATATTTTATACCATCGGGATAATTACCAATCGTTTCGCATTCATCACTAATATTATAAAGATGAATAAGCTTGGTGGTATCTACTTTATCCGTTTTTAATAGATGGATTAAGGAATCTATTTTGCTTTGTTGCCCAAAAGCAAATTGAGAAATGAAAATTAATTGTAAAAGAAGTAGTCGCTTCATTCGGTTACGGAGTTTTATCAAATATAACTTTTTTCATTTCATTTTGGAGTCCGAACAATAATAATGACCCTTGTTTTCGTGAACTTTAGTGAAAAAGGCCAGCTTTACTCTTTTTCCCACTATTCCTTTATTCCTTTATCTTCATTCTTAAATATTATTTGCATAGATTTATCAAATGATAAAGAAAATTGGATTTTCCATTTTATTGTTTCTGTTTGTTTTTTCATGTAATTACAAGCAAAATGAAGCTCCCAAAAACACCTTTGCACCAGAGGTTATAGAGGCAAACAGCTTATTGATACCGGCAGATAGTATTAGCAAATCCGAAATCCAGCTTTCAGGGAAACCTTTGGTGATAGCCGAAGGCAAACCAACAATTGTATCCCCAATTACTAATGTAAATATGGCGGGAAAACCATCGGTGGTTTTATGTGGCATACCAATAGTTTCTACTCCTGGTAAGGGAACTTTTTCGTTGCCAATCAGAGTACCCGCGATTAACAATCCAATATTGGCTGGGACCTCCGAGGTTATAATTGCTAAAGATACTTATGTGAAAGATAAGAACTCCCAAAGTCTATTCTCCTATGGGGTATTGCAAGGGTTAATGAACAATGATGTAAATTGTATGCTTCAGGATAAGGTAGGAGATTTATGGTTAGGTACAAACGAGGGCGTAAGTAAATTCGATGGCAAATACTTTACAAATTATACAACGAAAGAAGGATTATGTAATAATACTATTACCTCAATGGTTGAAGATAAAAAAGGGAATATTTGGATCGGCACTAAGGATGGCGTATCCAAATATGATGGTAAATACTTTACAAATTATACAACAAAAGAAGGATTAAGTAATAACACCATATCCTCAATTATTGAAGATAAAAAAGGGATGATCTGGTTCGGTACAAAAGGAGGAATTTCAATATATGATGGCAATTTTTTTACTATTTATACAACAAAAGAAGGATTGGGTAATGATTTTATTTCATCAATGCTGCAAGACAAATACGGTAATTTATGGATTGGAACTATGCAAGGCGTTTCAAAATATGATGGCAATTCGTTTACAAACTTTAGTGGAAATGAAGATTTATTTTTTAAGGTTACGTCAATGATTGAAGACAATGTAGGAAATATTTGGTTCGCAACCGGATTTGGTGTGCTCAAATATGATGGTAAATACCTCTCACATTATACAGGTGTAGAAGGATTAAGTAATATTAATGAAAATGATGGAATGCGTAATGATATTGTTTTTTCAATGCTTCAAGATAAAAGAGGCAATATTTGGTTCGGAACTGTTGGTGGAATTTCTAAATATAATGGAAAATCATTTACAAACATATCCGAAGAAGAAGGATTGAATAAGGATTTTATCAAGTCCATAATTGAAGACAAAAGCGGAAATCTTTGGTTTGGGGCTTTTGAGGGAGGATTGTCAAAGTATAACGGAAAAACCTTTACACACTTCACAGATAAAGAAGGCTTAGGTAATGACATTTCGGGTATTTTGGAAGATAATATCGGGAATCTTTGGTTTGCTGAATATAACGGAGGTGCAAAAAAGTATGATGGAAAATCTTTTTCATATTATACCAGCAAAGAGGGCCTTTGTGATAATGTTTTGTCAATGTTAAAAGACAAAAAGGGAAATCTATGGTTCACCTCTTTCGATGGTGTAACGAAGTACGATGGGAAATTTTTCACTCATTATACAGAAAAGGAAGGTCTTGGCAATAATACAGTTTGGTCAATTGCTGAAGATAAAATCGGAAACATTTGGTTTGGAACTAATTTAGGGCTTTCACAGTTTGATGGAAAAAAATTTAGTCAATTTGGCATTAAACAAGGCCTTATCGATAATAGTGTGCACAAGATGCTCATTGACAAAAGCGGGAATCTTTGGTTTATGATTTACGGAGGAGGGCTTTTCAAATATGATGGTAAAACCTTTGTTCGTTTTACAAAAAAGGAAGGATTATGTGGCAATTCAGTTTTATCTATGTTAGAAGACAAGAATGGAACCTTATGGTTCGGTACAGATGGTGGTGTATCAAAGTTTGAAGGGAAAGAAATTATAAATTATACAGACAAAGAGGGATTGAGCAACAATTTAGTGGAATCAATTATTCAAGACAAAGAGGGAAATATATTTTTTGGTACTAAATCAGGCTTAACAAAGCTAAGTTCAGCCGAAATTAAGAGATCACTCCTAAATCCAATTAGAATTCCAATTTTTAAAAACTATGAATACGAAGATGGCTTTCTGGGAATAAGTTGTTATGAGAATTCAATTTGCGAAGATAAAAATGGAACTGTATGGCTAGGAACAATCGACCGAGTTACGGCTTTTCGGCCAAAGGAAGATGTTGACACCATACCCCCAAATATACAACTAACCGGTATTTCATTGTTTAATGAAAAAATTCCTTGGCTAAGTTTAGAGCATAAAAAAGATACATGTCTCGTTTTAGGCAACGGTGTTACTGTTTGGGATTTTCATTTTGACAGTACAAGCAGATGGCACAGTATTCCGGTAGATTTAAGTTTGGCTTATAATAACAATAACATAACATTTAATTTTCTTGGCATAGCAACAAAAAGCTCTAATAAAGTAAAATACAAATACATGTTAGATGGGCTTGATGAAAATTGGAGTGCTTTAACAAGTCTGGTTGAAGCTCCTTATGGAAATCTTTCACAAGGAACTTACACATTTAAAGTTAAAGCCATGAATAGCGAAGGCTATTGGAGCAATGAATTTAATTACACATTCACAATTCGCCCCCCATGGTGGAAAACATGGTGGTTCCGTACTTTTACCGTTTTATTAATTATCGGTTCAATTATCGGCTATTTTCAATATCGTACTGCTTCATTGCGTAAACGACAAAAAGAATTGGAACAAACTGTTGAAGAAAGAACATCTGAAGTCATTGCTCAAAAGGAAGAGCTTGTTCAAAAGAATATTGTTGTAGAAAAACAAAAAGAGGAAGTAGTAAAGCAAAAACAATTGGTTGAAGAAAAAAATAAAGAAATAACCGATTCTATAGAATACGCCCTTCGCATACAAACGGCCATTCTTCCTCCACAAAAAGTAGTAAAACAATACTTAGAAAACTCATTTGTACTTTATAAACCAAAAGATATTGTTGCAGGTGATTTCTATTGGATGGAAACAACTGATGATTTGGTTTTGTTCGCTGCCTGCGATTGCACGGGGCATGGTGTGCCGGGAGCAATGGTGTCCGTTGTTTGCCACAACGCCCTTAATAGAGCTGTAAGGGAATTTGGTTTAACGCAACCTGCTGCAATTCTTGATAAGACAGCAGAAATCGTCATTGAAAATTTTTCAAAGAGTGAAGAGGACATAAAAGACGGAATGGATATTTCACTTTGTGTATTCAACATAAAAACAAAAAAACTTGATTGGGCTGGTGCAAATAATCCACTATGGTTATTCCAAAATGGTGAACTGATAGAAACGAAGGCGGATAAACAACCAATTGGAATGTATGAAGACAATCATCCTTTTACCAATCATGAATTTTCTTTAAATTCAAACGACGCTATCTACATTTTCAGCGATGGCTTTGCCGATCAGTTTGGTGGAGATGCCGGTGAAAAGAAATTAACGAGAAAAAAATTTAAGGAATTGCTATTTACGATCCAAAATATACCTATGCAAGAGCAAGGTAAAGCCTTGGAAAAATTTATTGTTGATTATCGGAAGAACATAGAACAGATTGATGATATACTTGTAATTGGAGTGAGAGTATAATAAAAATAGTGTAAAAAGTTAAAGTCGAAAAAAATTTAAAATTCATAAAATCATTGTTAAACAGACTTGAAGTTATTGCAGCAAATTGAATGTTAATTAGATAAAAATGCTCAATAAAATTCCCTTGCTCCGCACAAAATAAAACCGTAAGTAGCTAAATAGCTCTTACGGTTTTCTGCTTGAAGATCTGATCCAAAAATACTCCTTTGTTATTTGTTTTTTTAACAGCAACCACTCTCAGGTGTGCAGCAAGAAGCTGTTTTTTCTGCATAAACAGTTATACTGTATATTACCGTTGGATTACGCTTGTATGTTTCGATTTCAGCAGCACTTAAATAATTTACTAAAATATCATCAGGGACAATTATTGGTTTCTCTTTCTGTAGTGTGATGTTTTTAAAGCCTGCACTTTCTATGTAGCTCAGGTATTCGTTTTTAGGAATAGCGCTTGCCACACATCCGGCATACATTTCGGCAGCTGATTTTATTTTTTCAGGCAATTCTCCTGTAAGTACTATGTCTGAAATGCTAAAGTGTCCGCCTGTTTTAAGTACACGGAATATTTCCTGAAATACAGCTTTCTTGTTAGGAACAAGATTTAATACACAGTTACTTACTATAACATCTGCAACATTTGATGTAACCGGAATCTTTTCTATATCGCCTTGTCGGAATTCAACATTATTAAAGCCTAATTTTTCAGCGTTGGTTCTTGCTTTGTCTATCATTGCAGGAGTAAAGTCGATACCGATTATCTTTCCTGTTTCGCCGGTTTCAGCTCTTGCCACAAAACAATCATTACCAGCCCCACTTCCAAGATCAATGACTGTATCACCCTTTTTTATTTTAGCAAATTGTGTTGGTAGTCCGCAGCCTAAGCCCAAGTCTGCATTTGGGTCATACCCTTCCAAAGTCTTATAATCTTCGCTCATTATATTATAAACCTCTGTTGAGCAGGTACCGGAACCACAGCATGACGACTGATTGATTTCCTTGTCTTGTAAAGCAATTTCGCTATATTTTTGCTTTACCATTTCTTTTATTTGTTCTTCATTTTTCATATTCTTCTGATTTTTTGTTTAACAACAACTGTTTTTTTTCTTTTCTAATTGGTTGGAAATGCTTGTGAAATAGGCTATTAATTTGCCCATAACTTTTTCGTCAAGGCAATAGCAAATGGAATTGCCTTCTATATTACCCTTTATTATTCCTGCTGTTTTGAGTTCTTTTAAATGTTGTGAAACTGTCGGTTGCGACAGTGGCAATTCACCCACAATGTCACTGCAAATGCAAGAATCTACTTTTATCAAATATTCTATAATAGCAATTCTGGCAGGATGTGCAAGTGCCCTGATTAATATTGCATTAGAATTTTGTTTGTCAGTATAATGTTCTGTTTTTGTTACTCCCATTTTGGCTGTCTATATCTTTATATTGCAATATTACGATAAAGAAATCTGTTTCGCAAGAAAAATCTATAAAACTTCACAAGTCTTATAGTTTTAGGCTAGAGTCGATCAATTCAAGAAAAGTGCTTCGATAATAGTAAATGTTTGTATAATTAACTGAAAAATTAATCTCTTTGCAGCCAACATTAAAATACATTACAAAAAAATGGAATCGTTTAAAAGCCCCATAATGATTGAAAAATATTGTCTTTTGCTTGTCTTTTTTGCACCAAAATAGCAGTAAAACCAAAATATTTCGGTTATTCCCATTATTTAGTGTATCTTTGCACTAATTATTAATCAAAATATTATTATCAAAAATGAAAAATGGAATTGTAAAATTTTTTAATGAAACAAAAGGATTTGGATTCATTAAAGCAAATGACTCAGGTGAAGAATTTTTTGTTCACGTGTCAGGCCTAAAAGAAGAAATCCGTCAAAATGACGAAGTTCTTTTTGAAGTTCAAGAAGGCAAAAAAGGTTTAAATGCTGTAAACGTAAGATTAGCATAATTATAATCATCTATAATTTACCTAAAAGTCCCATTTTTCTATGAAAAATGGGACTTTTTCGTTTAATAAAGTTTATAATACTTCAAAAGTTTTCGTATTTTTGTAGCCCTTAAAAAGGAAGCAAATAAGTATCAATTTAATAAAATACACAATGAACATAGTACAAGAAAATATTGATGAATTAAATGCAGTATTAAAAGTGAAGGTAGTGGCGAATGATTATTTGCCAAAAGTTGAAACTGCTTTGAAAGATTATCAGAAAAAGGCTTCCATCCCTGGTTTTCGTCCAGGAAAGGTGCCAACTGGCATGATCAAAAAAATGTATGGAAAATCAATAATGGTGGATGAAATCAATAAATTATTGAACGATTCTCTTTATAATTATTTGAACGAAAATAAGATCGAAGTTCTCGGCAACCCTTTGCCTAAAGCAGATAGCGTTATTGATTGGGACAATCAGCAAGAGTTTGAATTTCTATATGAAATGGGCTTGGCGCCTAAATTCAAGGTTGAACTTTCAGCAAAAGACAAATTTACCTACCAAACTGTAAAAGTGGATGAGGATCTTGTAAATAAATATACTACCGACATCGCAAAACGTTACGGAAAGGTTGAAAATGTTGAAGTTTCGGAAGAAACGGATCTTTTGAATGGCGATTTTGTTGAATTGGATGCAAATGGTGAAATATTGGCAGGCGGGATCTTTAAAACCGGTTCATTGTTTTTGGACAGATTAAAAGATGAATCAACAAGAAAGGCGCTAACAGGTTTAAAGACTGGTGATAAAGTATTGCTTGAAGCTCAGAAATTATCTGAAAATGCAACTGATCTTGCTGCATTATTGGGTATCGATAAAGAAAAAGCCGAGGCATTGACTTCTAAAATTCAATTTACCGTGAAAGGTGTTAGTCGTCTAGCTGCTGCAGAAATAAACCAGGAGTTTTTTAATAAAATTTATGGAGAAGGGAATGTAACCAGCGAAGAAGAGTTTAAGGCAAAAATCAAAGATGAATTGGCGAATATGTTTGTAAATGATAGCGAACGTAAATTTTACAATGAAGTGGTTGATTTTTTGATGAACAAGATCAATTTTAATTTGCCTACCGAGTTTTTGAAAAAATGGATCGTTGCTGCAAATGAAAAACCTGTGTCATTTGAACAAGTAGACGCTGAGTTTGATAATTACTCTAAAGGTTTGAAATGGCAGTTAATTGAAAACAAAATTATTCAAGAAAATAATATTCAGGTTACGAATGAAGAAGTTGTTGATCACACTAAAGAACTAGTTATTCAACAATTTGCTCAAATGGGTCAAGGTCCAATGGGTGAGGAAGAATTGAATCAGACAGTACAACGTGTGCTTGCCAATAAAGAGGAAGCAAAGAAATTATATGAAAAACTATTCGGGCAAAAAGTAATGACTTTATTTAAAACCACATTTACCTTGGAAAACAAAGATGTGGCTTACGATGACTTCTTTAAAAAGGCATAATCTGTCAAAAAGGCAATAAAAACGATTAGGTCTTTAATTTGTTTGTACTTTTAGGACACAGATAAAACTATTTAAATATAACTTTAAACTGAAAAACATGTTTGACAACAACGAGTTCAGAAAATATGCTGTAAAGCACAAAGGGATCAATGGAAGTACATTTGATTCTTACACCAAGCATTCTATTTCGAATGTTACTCCTTACATCATTGAGGAGCGTCAATTAAACATCACTCAGATGGACGTATTTTCTCGTTTAATGATGGATCGCGTAATTTTTCTGGGAACAGGAATCGATGATCAGGTTGCAAATATCATTCAGGCTCAGCTTTTGTTTTTACAGTCGGTTGATGCAAAAAAAGATATTCAAATTTATTTGAATAGCCCCGGTGGATCTGTTTATGCAGGTTTAGGTATTTATGATACCATGCAATATATTACACCTGATGTTGCGACAATCTGTACAGGTATGGCAGCATCTATGGGTGCAGTATTAATGTGTGCAGGAACAAAAGGAAAACGTGCAGCTCTGAAACATGCACGTGTTATGATTCACCAACCTATGGGTGGAGCAGAAGGACAAGCTTCCGACATTGAGATCACAGCCCGCGAAATTCAAAAATTGAAAAAAGAATTATACGATATCATTGCTATTCATAGTGGACAAACATATGAAAAGGTTTGGGCTGATAGCGACCGCGACTACTGGATGACTGCTGATGAAGCAAAAGCATATGGTATGGTTGATGAGGTGTTGATCAAATCCAAATAATAATATTTAATTTGAAAATTTGATAATTACTAAAATTAAGTTGAAGAGTTGGAGAGTTTGATATTCTTTAACTCTTTGATTTTTTATATAGAAATGATACTTAGAATGTCATTTCAATCGTAGCAGAGAAATCTAATTGGATTTTTAAATAAATAAAAATGGCCAAAGAAGAAAAAGAAATAAAATGTTCGTTTTGCGGACGTACAAAAAAAGATACAGATGTATTGATTGCCGGAATCACCGGACATATCTGTAATCATTGTGTTACGCAAGCGCAAACAATTGTGAAAGATGAGATCGGAGCGAAAAATTCTTCCACCTTCACGGCAGTGCAATTATTGAAACCTATTGAAATTAAAAATCATCTAGATGAATATGTTATCGGTCAGGATGAAGCAAAAAAAGTGCTTGCTGTGGCTGTTTATAATCATTACAAACGATTGATCTTAAATCAGAATAAAACGACAAGCAAAGACGAGATCGAAGTGGATAAATCCAATGTGATCATGATCGGAGAAACAGGAACCGGGAAAACCCTTCTTGCACGTACCATCGCAAAAGTATTGAATGTGCCTTTTTGCATTGCTGATGCTACTGTTTTAACCGAAGCAGGCTATGTGGGTGAGGATGTGGAGAGTATCTTATCCCGATTATTGCAAGCTGCCGATTTTGATGTTGCTGCCGCTGAACGCGGAATAGTATTTATTGATGAGATTGATAAGATAGCGCGTAAAAGTGATAACCCATCTATTACCCGTGATGTTTCAGGAGAAGGTGTTCAACAAGGCTTATTGAAATTGTTGGAAGGTTCAACGGTTGGTGTTCCCCCGCAGGGAGGTAGAAAACATCCTGAGCAAAAAATGATTCAGGTAAATACAAAAAACATTTTATTTATTTGTGGTGGAGCCTTTGATGGTATTACCCGTAATATCGGTAATAGATTGAGTACACAGGTAATTGGATATTCTGTAAATAAAGAGATAGCAGATGTAGATAAAGATAATTTATTGCAATACGTTTCTCCGCAAGATCTCAAAAGTTTTGGTTTGATACCGGAGTTGATCGGACGATTACCGGTATTGACGTATTTGAATCCTTTGGATGCCGGAACTTTATTGAGAATATTGAGCGAACCGAAGAATGCATTGATTAAACAATACACGCATTTGTTCGATATGGATGGAGTGAAAATAAAATTTGAAAAAGGTGTCTTGGATTTTATCGTTGAGAAAGCAATGGAGTTTAAATTGGGTGCCCGTGGATTGCGCTCTATCTGTGAAGCAATTATGATGGACATGATGTTTGATACACCATCTGACGCAAGTGTGAAAGAGATCAATGTGACGCTTCGTTATGCAAAAGATAAATTAAAAAAATCTACCTTGAATAAATTGAAGGTTGCGTAATGTACAATTCTAAATAAAAAAAAGGCTCCGATTATCGGAGCTTTTTTTTTATAGTCAGAATTTTATTTTCGTTAGGCTCCGAATAATTTTGCGACCGAAAAAGCAGCAGCGGCCGCGGCAGCACCGATGAACATAACTTTTAGCGCTCCAGATAATAAGGGTTGTCCGGTTGCTTTACTTTTGAAAAATCCAAAAACAAATAAGCAAAGCAATGTTATTATTGCCGATATTTTTAATCCTGCCGAAGGAGTGTCTGTAAAAAAGTAGGGAAGTAAAGGGATTGTTCCTCCTATTATATAGGAAACTCCTATTGTCAATGCGCTTGTGGTTGCTCGGTTCGCATTTGGTTCTTCTAAACCCAATTCAAATCGCATCATAAAATCCACCCATTTTTTTTTGTCTTTTGCCAACTCCTCTACAATAAGGTGTTGCGATTCTGGACTAAGACCATATTCTTCAAAAACTTCTCTTACTTCTTCTTTTTCTCTTTCAGGAACGGTTTCCACTTCTTCCCATTCGCGTTTGTATTCGGAATGATAATGTTCTACTTCTGTTCTTCCCGCCAGATATCCGCCTAATCCCATTGCAATGGATCCTGCTATTATTTCAGCAATACCTGCTGTTATTACTATCTGGTTATTGCTGACAGCGCTGCTTAAGCCAGCAGCAAGTGCAAATGGAACAGTTAAACCATCAGACATTCCAATTACAATATCTGTAATAAATGCTGAATCACGCAAATGCTTTTCGGTATGAATCATACTTCTGTTTATATTTTAATTTGACTTTATATAATTTATTATGTTGAAATTTTATTAAATAAAAAAGGCTCCGATAAAATGAAGCCTTTTAAAAAAAGTATCGTGGATTGATCAATACATTGATATATTATAAGTTGTGCCATCTAATACCGCAGTTGCATTTCCATCGCAAGTACCAGCTCCATAATCAAACACAATTGGATAAGTAGGGTAAGTTGCTAATGTCAATGTAAAGTTTCCACTTACAATCCAGTGGCATCCTATATTCACACGTAGATCGGTATTTGTAACGATTGAGTAGGATTCCCCTTCCATTGAAACTCCGCTGGCTGTACCGCGAATTAAATAAACATCATCAAAAATATTAAAGTTGGTTAAATATCCGTCATAGAACTCGCGAT
>CANJPX010000019.1 GCA_947476185.1 Bacteroidota bacterium | reverse complement strand
CAATTGTTGAAGGACGAAATGTGTTCCGCTACAATGAAGAAGGAGTACAAAAGGGTAGCTACTTCATAAAATTGACGGATGAAAAAAATAATATGAAACAAACGAAGATACTGATTGTTCAATAAAATTGAATAATGAGCCCTGAACTGTTCTTTGGAGAGATGGAACAGTTCAAATAAGCGGATTGCTGGGGGGTAATCCGTAATAAAAAAGCAGCATTTATGCTGCTTTTTTTTATTATCAATTACGAATTAATTTAATTGAGTAATCGTTAATAGGAAATAAACTTTTTTGGAACTAAATTCGCAATTAAATAGTATAAGCACTTGTCTAGTTGCAGTTTTCGTCGAATTAAGAGCAGCGTTAAAATTTTTATATGGAAAGTAAAAAAATAAAAAATGGTGTTCAGATTTTTATTATAGAAGATGATAAATTTTATAATAAGTTTTTATTCCATCACTTGTCCTTGAATCCTGACAATATCATTGAAAGTTATTCAACGGGAGCCGAAGGATTGAAAAACTTATATAAAAATCCGGAAATAATCATTTTGGATTATTCTCTTCCGGATATTAATGGCTCTAATTTACTTCGTAAGATTAAAGAAAGTAACCCTGATATTTTTGTAATTGTAGTTTCCGGTCAGGAAGATATTTCCACGGCTATTCAATTGTTAAAAGAAGGAGCATCCGATTACATAGTGAAAAATGATGAAACGAAAGATCGCTTATGGCTTTCAATTGGAAACCTAAGAGATAAGATTTTGATGAGGGAAGAGATTGTTGAATTGAAAAAGGAATTGAAAACACAATATGGCTTTTCTGAAACCATGGTTGGTATCAGCGATGCAATGAAAAAAATATATCCCTTGATTGAAAAAGCCTGTAACTCTAATATCTCTGTTTCTATTTATGGCGAAACAGGAACAGGGAAGGAGGTTGCAGCAAAAACAATTCATTATAATTCTTCGAGAAGGAAAGGTAAATTCATTGCTGTTAACGTAGCATCTATTCCCAGCGAATTAATCGAAAGTGAGTTATTTGGACACGAAAAAGGAGCATTTACAGGAGCCGTTTCCAGAAGAATTGGTTTGTTTGAAGAGGCGAACAATGGTACTCTTTTTTTAGATGAAATTGCTGAAATGGAATTAACAATGCAAGCTAAATTACTAAGGGTGTTGCAAGAAAAAGAGCTAACAAGAATAGGAGGTAATGAGGTTATTAAGTTTGATGCAAGAATCTTAATTGCTACCCATCGCGATCTGGCAGAAGAAGTAAAAAACAATCGGTTTAGAGAAGATTTGTATTATCGACTACTTGGTCTTTCTATCTTTTTGCCTCCGCTTAGAGAAAGAGGTTCTGATATTTTATTATTAGCAAAACATTTTATAAAAGATTTTTGCAAAAGCAATAAACTAGATTTAATAAAAATGTCTCCCGGCGCACAGAATAAACTTATTGAATATCATTTTCCGGGCAACATTCGCGAATTGAAATCAATCATAGATTTAGGATGTGTGATGTCAGAAAATAAAACCATTGAAGCGGAGAACATTAAATATAGTAAAAGTGCAGCTGTTAATGATATTTTTTTAAAAGACATGACATTAGATCAATACAATCAAAAGGTAATTGCCAGTTATTTAGAAAAATACAATAACAATGTATTACTTGTTGCTAAAAAATTGGACATAGGGAAATCAACGATTTACAGAATGCTTAAAGGCAATAGAAATTAATTCAATTTTAATCGGCATATACAATATGAAGAAAATTGATGAAATAGAAAAGCTTTTAAAAGCAGAAAAGCAAAAAACTGATTTTCTAGAAAAAGAATTACTAAATAAAAAAAAAGAAATAGAAGAAATACTCTCTAATAGTGCATATGAAACCTATAAAACTGTTATTGAATCAGCAAGTGATATTATCTTTAAAACAGATATTAAGGGTTATTTTACATATGTAAATCCATCAGCAGAAATTAGTGTCGGCTATACGAAAGATGAATTAATCGGGATGCATTTTTTGTCGATTATTAAGGATGATTTCAAAGATGAAATTGTAGCAACTTATCTGAATCAGCTCAACTCCAAAAAAACAACTTCTTATTACGAATTTCCTGTTGTTCGAAAGGATGGCATAATAATTTGGGTTGGACAAAATGTGCAGCCTATTTTGGTGAATGGAAATGTCGCTGGATTTACTGCAATTGCAAGAGATATTTCCGAAAGAAAAAAATCTCAGGAGCAATTAAAAATAATGAATATACGATTGGAGTCTATATTCAATAATACAATTTCGGGACAACTTTTTGAAGATAATGATCGGAAAGTTATTATGGTAAATGAAAAATTTTGCGAGATTTTTCATTATAAATTAAAGTCGAATGATTTGTTAGGCCTTGATTATAATGATAGGGTTGAAAACTCAATTATTTATTTTTTAAATGGACAGCAGCATTTGGAAAAAATAAATAAATGTCTGAAAGAAAAGGTCTCTGTTTTTTCACAAGAAGTGCTGCTTGCAGATGGACGAATTCTAGAATATGATTACATTCCTATTTTTATCGATAAAAAATACACCGGACATTTATGGAAATATAGAGACATTACAGAAAAAGTTAACGCCAGGAAAATACTGCTTCAAAATGAAGAAAAGTATCGTCTGATTATTCAAAACATGAATTTGGGTTTACTTGTTGTTGATATTGATGAAATTATTATTGATTGTAATCCAAGTTTTACGGATATGGTCGGCTTTAGCAGAAATGAGTTGATAGGAAAATCTGCGTCAGAAATTTTTTTACCTGTTGAAAAAACCCAAATTTTTGAGGACGTAGTTGATTTAAGAAAAAAAGGTGTTTCAAATGCCTACGAGCTCGAAGTTAAAGATAAGAATGGTGAAATCAAATGGATGTTGATCAGTGGATCTCCTGTTTTCGATGCTCAAAATAAGGTGAGTGGTTCAATTGGAATACATTTGGATATTACTGATCGTAAACAACAGATGATCGACTTGAATGAGGCAAGGCAGAAGGCAGAACAATCGGCTTCCTCAAAGGAAATATTTTTAGCGAATATGAGCCATGAGATAAGGACTCCAATGAATGCGATTGTTGGGATGGCTCGACTGTTAGATGAAATTGATTTGCCCACTAAAGGGAAAGATTATCTGAATGCAATTAAAATTTCTTCAGAAAATTTGCTCGTCATAATAAATGATATTCTTGACTTTTCGAAAATTGGATTGGATAAGATGACTTTAGAAGAAAATGTTTTTGCATTCCATAGTGTAATAAAAAATACGGCTCTTCAATTTGAAATTAAAACGATAGAAAAAAACTTGTTTTTTTCTATACATATTGATTCAAAGATCAATGAGTTTTTTAAAGCCGATTCAGGACGATTAGTTCAAGTTTTAAACAATTTATTAGCAAATGCAATTAAATTTACAAAAAAAGGTGGCGTAGATTTAATATGTAAATTGATAGAAGATTCAGTCGATAAACAGGTCGTGCAATTTATTGTTAAGGATACCGGAATAGGGATTGATGAAGATAAACAAGAAACTGTTTTTGAAAGCTTTATGCAAGAGAATTCTTCTATTAATAGAAAGTATGGAGGAACTGGTTTGGGACTCTCGATTTCAAAACAACTCGTTAATTTATTTGGCAGCGAATTAAAAGTTGTAAGTGAGAAAGGGGTAGGGAGCACTTTTAGCTTTCAAATTCAGTTAAAAAAAGAAAATTATGGTTTAACTGATTTGCCAATTGAGAAAAACATTGATACAACTGAGCTTAATTCTAAAAATGTTCTGTTGGTTGAAGATAATAAGGTCAATCAATTTTTAGCAATAACCATTTTGGAGCAATTTGGAATGGTTGTAACGGTTGCTAATAATGGGTCTGAAGCGATTGAATTTCTTATTAATGACCCGTATGATATAATTTTGATGGATCTGCAAATGCCAGGTATTGATGGAATAGCTGCTACTAAAATGATCAGGAATAAATTAAAAATAACGACACCTATTATAGCACTTACAGCAAATGCAATTATTGGTGATCGAGAAAAATGTTTGGACGCAGGAATGAACGACTACATATCGAAACCATTTAATAAAAATGAACTTGCTCTAAAAATTATTAAACTTTTGAAAAACGATAGTGTGGTAAAAGAGGCAGGGCAAAAGGAATTAAACGCTGTGGTGCCCGGTTTTAGTTTAGATAAACTCAAAGATATTTCGCCTGAAAATGACGACTTTGTTAAGTCGATGGTTGAGCTTTTTTGTGAATTGGTAACTGAAACTATCGATAATATTGATACAGCAGTTGCAGCTAAAAATTATAGTGCTATAAAAAATTACGCGCATAAAATAAAGTCATCAATCGATATGTTAGAAATAAAAGACCTGATAGGCAAGGTCAGAGAAATTGAAAAAGCTGAAAATTTCTTGGATGATTCTTTCTTTAAAAAAATCAATTATTTTAAGGATAGTCTAAGGCAGGTTCAAACGATGTTAAAAAAAATGGATTTGTAAGTTAAGTTATCTATGAATTAGGCTGAATAGAAATAATTTAGTTTTAATATCTTTTTATCAAAAATATAGTTTACTTTTGTTCTCTAGTATGATGAAGCCAAGAATCATTTTAGACAGTAAGCACTTCGAAATTACCGTTACTCGGCTTTGTTATCAATTGATTGAAGTTCACAACGATTTTTCCAAAACAGTAATTATTGGTCTTCAACCCCGCGGTATTTATCTCGCAACCCGCATTCAGAAAAAACTTCAGGAAATTTTAAAAAAGAATGACATCAAATGTGGGAGTCTTGATATTACTTTTTATCGTGATGATTTTCGCCAAAAAGAATTAGTTCCAAACGCAACATTGATAGATTTTATCATTGAAGGGAAAAATGTGATCCTCGTGGATGATGTTTTATTCACCGGTCGTACCATTCGTGCCGGACTGGATGCTATGCTTGCTTTTGGAAGACCAAATGATGTTGAACTTTTGGTTTTGATCGATAGAAGATTGAGCCGGCATTTACCGATTCAGGCAAAATATATAGGAAAGATCATCGATTCCATTGCATCCGAAAAAGTAAAGGTAGAATGGAAAGAAACAGATGGTGCTGATAAAGTAACGCTATTATCTAATGATTAAACTCTAATGACTAATGACTAAACTAAGTACCAAACACCTACTTGGAATAAAAGAGCTGACAGCAGACGATATTAATTTAATATTGACCACAGCCGAAAGTTTTAAAGAAGTCATAAATCGCCCAATTAAAAAAGTTCCTTCCCTTAGAGATATTACCATTGCAAATTTATTTTTCGAAAATTCTACCAGAACAAAACTATCTTTTGAGTTAGCTGAAAAACGTTTAAGTGCTGATGTCGTTAATTTTTCGTCCGCTTCTTCTTCTGTGAAAAAGGGTGAAACATTGATTGATACAGTAAATAATATACTTGCCATGAAAGTGGATATGGTTGTAATGCGTCATCCGAATCCCGGCGCAGCAGTGTTTTTATCCAAACATATTGACGCTAAAATTGTAAATGCTGGTGACGGAGCTCACGAACATCCTACCCAGGCTTTGTTGGATGCTTTTTCAATCAAAGAGAAACTTGGGACTATTAAAGGAAAAAAAATCGCGATCATTGGCGATGTTTTACACTCCCGCGTAGCCTTGTCAAATATATTTTGTCTTCAAAAATTAGGCGCAGAAGTGATGGTTTGCGGACCAACTACCTTAATGCCGAAATACATCCATAGCCTTGGAGTGAAAGTGGAGCATAACCTTCGGAAAGCTCTTGAATGGTGTGATGTAGCAAATATGCTGCGCATACAATTGGAACGCCAGGACATAAAATATTTCCCTTCCTTACGCGAATACACTATGCTTTTTGGGCTAAACAAAGAGCTGTTGGACTCATTGACTAAAAAGATCATTGTTATGCATCCCGGTCCGATCAATCGTGGCGTTGAGATCACAAGCGATGTTGCTGATGGCAGCCAAAGTATTATTTTGGAGCAGGTAGAAAATGGAGTAGCTGTGCGAATGGCTGTTTTATTCCTTTTGGCAGGCCGCGTTTAAAAGCAAATCATAAATTTTATTTTCTCAGTATCATAAAACATATGCTGTTTTTTTTGAATACCTATTTTTATTTTCATAAAAACGCTGGTAAAATGAAAAAAATGAAGTAAAACAAATAATTAAGCCTAAAATAGCCTCATTTAAAAAGAATGGCTTTCCAAATTTGGTTAAAAAAATGTTGAACCCAATATTGTACTGTACTACAAAAAATCATATATTTGTTTAAATAAAAAATGGAAATGAGTTTTCAAATAGATAAAACGGAAAAATATACCCTCATTAAAGTGCTTGTTGAGAAGTTGGACAGTAATTTAGCTCCATCTTTGAAATCGGAATTAGTTGTTATAAGTACAGATGGATCTAAAAATATCATTCTCGACCTTACTGATACCCGCTATTGCGATTCATCTGGATTGAGTGCGATTTTGGTTGCAAACCGCCTTTGTAAAAATAGTCAGGGTGCATTTATTTTAACCGGTTTGCAGGATCCTGTAAAAAAATTGATCGCCATTTCTCAATTAGATTCAATATTAAACATTACAAATACAGCAGTTGAAGCAAAGGAAATGCTTGCTGTGCACGCTTAATAATAAAACCAATTACTAACCTTAAATTTATACTCCTATGATTAAAAAACTACTCGCTTCAATTGTTTTATTTGCATCAGTAGGGACTTCTGGTTCCTTTGCTCAATGTACTCCTGATGTTTCTTGTATTCCCGCTGCTTCTACCTATGGAATTTGTCCGGATAGCACAACAGGTTTAGCTACAGGAACTGTAGGTGTAGCTTATAATCAAGTTGTAAGTATGAAAGTGCCTGCTGACCCTTCTGGTTTTGGAGCACCTCCATTAACAGGACTTACCTCAATCGATATCGTTGGTGTTGACAGTTTAGCGCCTGGCTTATCTTATACATGTGTTCCTGCTAGTTGTAGTTTTCCTGCCGCCACAAATGGTTGTATATTAATTTCAGGTATACCTTCAGTAGTTTGGAATCATCAAATAATTGTACATGCTATGGGACACCTTACTTTTCCAATTATAGGAACTCCATTTACGCAAGGGATTGATAACACTCAATACAGAAGTATAGTTCTTGCTCCTGCCGGAATCGAGACATTAGATCTTTCGAAATTTGATGTGGATCAAAATTCACCAAACCCTTTTAGTGAAAACACTGAAATCCGTTTTTCTTCTGTTTCAAATTCTCAAGTTGAGTTTAAGGTGTATAACTTGCTCGGTGCTGTAATTTTTGGTAACAAATATTCTGCGACAAAAGGTGTGAATATTATTAAAATTGAGGCAAATTCTTTTGCTCCTGGTGTTTATATTTATTCAATAACGAATGGAGATAAGACAATCACTAAACGTATGATTGTTGCAATGAAATAATGCAAAATTTTGAATTGACAATTCTTGGTTGCAGTAGTGCAACTCCAACTTCTAAACGTAATCCAACCGCTCAGCTACTGAATATAGCTGAGCGGTTTTTTTTAATTGATTGTGGTGAAGCCACGCAAATTCAATTACGAAGATTCAAACTTAAATTTCAGCGGATCAATCATATTTTTATTAGCCATCTTCACGGGGATCATTATTTTGGATTGGTTGGATTGTTATCAAGTATGCATTTGTTAGGTCGTACTGTTGAACTTCATTTGTATTGTCCGGCCGAATTGCAGGAAATAATTGAGATACAATTGAAACATTCCCAATCACATATAAATTTCAATATTGTATATCACCCACATCAGTTTATAAATAACGATCTGATCTTTGAAGACGAAAGAGTAGAAGTAAGGACAATCGTTTTGAATCATAGAATACCTTGTTGCGGTTTTATTTTTAAAGAGAAACCTTTAATGGCAAATATTTCAAAAGAGGTAATTCATACCTATCAATTGAGTGTAGAGCAAATAATTGCAATAAAAACGGGAGCTGATCTTATCAAGGAAAATGGAGACGTAATCTATAATAAGGATTTAATTACTGCAGTGCACCAACCAAGAAGTTATGCCTATTGTTCCGATACCTGTTATGATGAGCGTATTTTGGAATATATTCAAGGTGTAGACCTATTGTATCATGAAGCCACTTTTTTGCAGGAGATGGAAATCAGGGCAAAGGAAACCTTCCATACAACAGCATTTCAAGCCGGAATGATCGCTCAGAAAGCTGCAGTCAAACAACTGATGATCGGACACTATTCGGCTAGATATAAGGACTTAGCTCCATTGTTAGCTGAGGCTAGATCGGTTTTTGAGAATACGGTCCTGGCTAATGAAGGAGAAAGTTTGATCATAAAAAACTATGACTAAATTCATCCTTTTTTAGTTTGTAGAAATGATATCTATTTGTACTTTTGAGTGTTATTTAAAATCAATCTAAATAAGAAAAAGGTGTCAAAAGTCAAGATAATCATCGCAGATAGCCATTTTTTAAGTCGTAAAGGTTTGGCAATCCTCCTCAAAGAAATTCCGGAATTTGAACTTATTTCAGAAGCATTAAGTGCTTCTGATCTGGTAGATCAGTCGAAATATTTAAACCCGGATCTGATTATTATAGATTACACATCGTCGAATTATAGTTTGGATGGTTTAAAGCAAGTTGTGAAAAATTTTCCGCATGCACATTTTTTGGCGATCGCAAATTATCAAAATAACAGATTGATTGCAAAAGCTCTCAATTCAGGAGTTACCAGCCATTTATTAAAAGATTGCGAGCAAGAGGAAGTTGTTGATGCTATATTTAAAACTGCAAAAGGAGAGAAGATATTATGTGGAAGAATAGCGAGCGCCGTGTTGGAGAATGGTTCAGCAAAAAATGAATATTCCTGTGCAGGTTTGAATATCAGTGACCGCGAAATGGAAATTATAAAATTAATCGCTGAAGGTCTTTCAAACAAAGAGGTTGCAGATAAATTATTTTTGAGTACGCATACTGTTACTACTCACCGTAAAAACATCATGAATAAACTGGGAGTGAATAATACTGCCGGACTGGTTATGTTTGCTGTTCGTGAGGATCTCATCTCTCCGAATCACTTTCTATTTGCGAGCAACTAAAAACCATTTTCTGATCATGTTTTTTAATATACCTCTTTTAAGGTATTGCACCAATGTACCATCAGACATAAATTTGTGCTATTATCTGTTATTAATCTAAATAATCTTAGAGGTATGAAAAATATACTATTTTATTCAGCAGCTTTTATTTTAATCTGTTCAAATATAGCCAATGCCCAAGACCGAACTTTTGTAAGAACCTATCAAAGTAATACTTTGCCAAAGGGGGCAAAAGACATTGAACTCTGTCATACATTCAGAACAGGTCGCCAATATTTTTACAACAGATTAGATCAGCGTTTAGAATTGGAAGCAGGTTTGACAGATAAATTACAAACATCCCTTTATCTAAACGTTGAATATAGTGCCGAAGGAGCGCATTTAGATACGTTGGGAGGAATTGCAGATACTTTAATAGATGGCATTTCAAGCTCGACACTCTTTTCCGTCTCAAGCGAATGGAAGTTGAAACTTTCGGATCCCGTGGCAAATGCTGTAGGATCGGCTCTTTATGTAGAGCTTACATTTTCACCAACAGAATTTGAATTTGAAGGAAAATTGATCTTAGATAAAAAAACAGAAAGCAATTCTGTTGCTTTGAATCTGGTTGGAGAATATGAAGTGGGGCTTGATGTAAAAAAAGGAAAAACAATCAAGGAGGAAGAGTTTAAAGCCGAAGTGGATCTAGCTTACATGCATATGTTTAAACCTAATGTTGGTTTAGGATTGGAGGTTGTTCAAAAAAATGTTCTTGTGGGTAATAAATTGGAGCATGCTGCCTTGTTTGGTGGCCCTTCATTATTTTATAGCGGAGACGGTTTTTTTATTATTCTGAATGCTTTACCACAGTGGAAGAATTTACAAATGAATGATGAAAATCCAAATAGTTTGAATTTAAGTGAATTCGAAAAAGCAGAGATCAGATTATTAATTGGTTTTAGTTTCTAAAAAATGGTTCATTCCAACTATAAAATATTAATTATTGTCAGTTTTTGCATTTCACTTATATGCTGCTCTCCTGTTGGTTTTAAATTGACTGTTGAAGATGTGGCATTGGCAAAAACAAAATGGGATGATTCATCTTCGGAACTATTGGACGCAGGATTTAATTTGTATGTTGCTAAATGCGGAGGCTGCCATTTATTAATGACTCCAAACAGATACACCGAAAAAAGGTGGTTGGAGATACTTCCGATAATGGATAAAAAAGCAAAACTAAGTCTTGAACAATCGAATCTGATTATGAAATATGTTATCACCAAATCTTTTACGGAACAAAAGAAAAAGTAATTATTGCTTTTTGCATAAAGATGTATACATTAGTATGGCATTTTATTAATAAGATATGATTCTAATAGCAGATAGCGGTTCTACAAAAACGGATTGGCGTTTGATCGATACAGCCAAACAGATCCATCAGTTTTCCACGCAAGGTATTAATCCATTTTTTCAAACTTCAGAGCAGATCGAACAGATGCTTGAAGCTGAACTTATTCCACAATTGAAAATTCATCGATCAAACCCGGAGCTTGAGATTTTTTTCTATGGGGCAGGTTGCAAATTGGATGATAAAAAAGAGATTGTCAAAAAAGCACTTTCCGGAATCTTCCCTGGATCAGAAATTATAATTAATTCAGATCTACTTGGTGCAGCCCGTGCCTTATGTGGACGAAATGCGGGCATTGTCGCAATTTTAGGGACAGGTTCAAATACTTGCTATTATGATGGAAAGGAAATTGTTGAAAATAGAATTTCCACAGGTTATATTTTAGGTGATGAAGGAAGTGGAGCGCATATCGGTAAAACATTTATTCAGGCATATTTAAATGACGAGTTGCCACTTGATCTTGCAAATAGATTCTTTGAAAGGTTTAAGTTGAGCAAAGATGATATTATTGATGCGGTATATCGAAAACCTTTGCCCAACAGATTTCTGGCTTCATTCAGTAAATTTATTTATCAAAATATAAAGGAGCAGTATATCATTGATCTGGTAGTTGAGTGTTTCAATCAGTTTTTTGATAAATACGTTTGCAGATATAAGAAGAGCAAGGAATTGAAATTAAGTTGTACAGGTTCTGTGGCTTTCTATTTTAGCAATATTCTTCGTGCTGTTGCATCAAATAAAGGTGTAAATATCGAAACGATCATTGAAACACCAATCGCAGGGCTTACGCTATATCATCTGGGAGAGTAGCTAGGAGATGAATGTCACTTCTTTAACACTCGAAATGACAGCTAAGCAACTTGAAAAGTAAAAAAAAGACGCAAAGAAAGTTCTCCGCGTCTTAATATAATACTGGTCAGGATATCTTGGAGGTTATTTCAGATTATGATAAACAGTTTGGATATCATCATCCTCTTCTAGTTTTCCAATTAATTTCATAACTTCTTCTACATATTCATCGCTTAATTCTACTGTTGAATTAGGAACTCGCTCCAATTCAGAACTGATGATATTGAATTTTTTTGTTTCCAATGCTTTTTGCATATTTCCAAAATCAGTAAAAGCAGTATAAATCACAATTTCTTCTTCATCACTTTCAATTTCATCAGCACCGAAATCTATTAATTCAAATTCCAGGTCTTCTAATACTACATTTTCATTTTTAATGCGGAATACTCCCTTTCTGTCAAATAAGTAATCTAGAGAGCCTGTTTTTCCCAATTCCCCTCCATATTTATTGAAGTTCATCCTAACATTTGCAACAGTACGTGTAGGATTGTCGGTTGCACATTCAATTAAAATAGCAATACCATGTGGTCCTTTCCCTTCATACACCACTTCTTCCAAGTTGGAGGAATCTTTTGAAGTAGCACGTTTTATAGCTGCATCAATATTTACCTTTGGCATATTCAAACCTTTTGCATTTTGAATAGCAACCCGTAATCGAGCATTACCATTTGGATCACCACCACCAAGTTTGATTGCGATCGCGATTTCTTTTCCTATTCTGGTAAAGCCTTTCGCCATTTTATCATAGCGGGCAAACATTTTATACTTCCGTTTTTCAAATACACGTCCCATAGTAAAAAAATTATAAATGATTAATTTTATTTGTAACCCTGACCGAAGTCGAAGGCTAAATACGCTGTAAATTTAAATAAACTTTAATGACGAATCACTAATTTTTGTGTTGAGCTGTTTTTTTTATTCTTTAAAGTTAAATAATACATTCCATCAGATAAATCAGTTGTATTGATTGAAAGGGAGTTGTTCTCAATTTCAAATTCCCCGATTTCTTTTCCTAAAATATCTGTCAAAATAATGCTGGAAGGTTCAGAAGAAGCAGTATTAACCAAGCTAATATTTAATTTGTCTGCGGCAGGATTAGGATAAATAATAAATTCTGAATTTTTGCTGATTTCTTCTTTTTCAATTCCAGTAAGAACAATATTATCGACAGAGGTAGCATACCCTAACGTGTCAGTTTTAATTAGATAGATATCCCCCAAAAAATTATTAAAACTATTGGTAAGTCCGCAAATAATAAAACCATGATCTTCTGTAGGTTCAATTGAAAAACCAATATCATGATTATTGAAACCGAATGTAGTAGCATTGAGCCAGGAAAAATCATATTTAAGCATTGAAAACAATACATCTCCATTGCCGTAACTGTCACCTCCTGTAACTGTTTTTCCTGTCATTCCTATTCTTCCTGTTGCGTCTTCCGTTATTGATTCAACATTATCGAATGCGGCTAAATATGTTTGGTACATCAAAGTGGCTGCTGAACCAGTTGAAGCAATTTTTAAAATGATCCCGTCAGAACTACTGCTAAAACTCTGAGATTCGCCTCCTATAATGTATCCACCATTCATACTTTCCAAAATATCATTTCCATAATCCAATTTTGGACCTCCAAATTTATTTGTCCAGGTTGTATCTCCAGAAGAATTTGTTTTGATAGTAAAAATATCACCGAGTGTATCTCCCAAACTTTTTGATGTACCTGTCAATATATATCCACCATCAGAAGTTTGAACAACAGAATTGGCGACATCTTCTTTTATTCCTCCATATGTTTTTGTCCATACTGTATCACCTGTTGAATTTGTTTTTATCAAATAATAATCTTCATCGCCTTTGCCGAAACTATAGGTTGATCCGCATAAAATATAACCACCATCTGATGTTTGTTCAACACAACTTCCGAAATCCCAATCTGTGCCGCCATACGTTTTGGACCATTGTACGTTAAATGCTGTATCCATTTTAACTAAGTAGAGATCATATCCTCCGGCACCGAAACTATTTGTATAACCAAGAAAAACATAACCACTATCGTTTGTTTGTCTGATACATTTTCCTTGATCGATATTAATTCCACCTATCGTTTTTTGTCCGTAAGGAATGCCCATGGAATCTGTTTTCACAATATACATATCCATATTTCCGCTACCGAAAGCACTTGTAGAGCCACCGATAACATATCCTTTATCAAAGGTTTGTTTTGAGGAATACCCATAATCATAACCGGAATTACCAATTACTTTTCTGAATTTTACAGGTGTCTGGGACTGAACATCAACCTGGAAGCAAAGCAGAAAAAGAAGGATGTATAATGGTTTTAGCATTGTAACAATTTTAGGATATTATAATATTGCACGTCTGATCTTTATCAGATCATTCATTAATTTCTCAAAATGATCGAGGTGAAGCATATTGGCTCCATCTGATTTTGCTTTTGCAGGATTCGGGTGAGTCTCTAAAAATATTCCATCAGCTCCAACAGCTATAGCTGCTTTGGCAATAGTTCCTATTAATTCCGGTCTGCCACCTGTAACACCACTTGTTTGATTTGGTTGTTGCAATGAATGTGTAATATCCATCACAACTGGAACATTGTTTTTTTGCATTTCAGGAATCCCTCTAAAGTCAACTACCAGATCCTGATATCCTAAAAAAGTACCACGCTCCGTAAGCATAATGTTGCTGTTACCGGATTCTCTCACTTTATCAACTGCGAATTTCATTGACTCAGCAGAAAGGAATTGTCCTTTTTTAATGTTCACATGTTTTCCAGTCAATGCAGCTGCCACAAGCAGGTCTGTCTGTCGGCAAAGGAATGCGGGGATCTGCAACACGTCTACGTATTTCGCTGCCATCACGGCATCTTCATGTGTATGGATATCAGTAAGAGTAGGGATGTTAAAATGCTTACCGATCTTGGCAATTATCTCCAATCCTTTTTCATCTCCAATACCTGTAAATGAATCTAATCGCGAACGATTCGCCTTTTTGAAAGAGGCTTTGAAAATATAAGGTATGGCAAGTTTATTAGTTACCTCTATTGCTTTTTCAGCGATCTCAAAACAAATCTCTTCTGTTTCAACAGCACAAGGGCCGGCAATTAAAAAAAAGTTGGCGGATGCTAAATGCTTTATGTTCTTTATATTTTTTAATGACATAATTTTATCTGAAATTTTTAACAAGTGAAATATACGCTGATTTTCCGCAAGCTTTTTTCGGAGCGATAAACCCTTCAAAATTATTACTGCCTGCATATATTAAAATACCTTTTCCTAAATTGGCGAATACTCCCAATCCATAATTAAACTTACCATATCCACCATAACCGAATGTTGCAGATACTGAAATTTTCGGGTTGATAATAAAGTTTCCTTTTAAATAGGTTAACAAATGGTAGTTCCCATTGAATATATAACGTATTCCCTCAGTCATCTCAAAATGCTTACTGAATTGAGTTTCATAAGTCAGATTTAATGTGGAAGGTAAGGTTACAGATAAAGATTGGTTTTTAAATGGAGCAATGTTTTTTATGATGCTGTCTTGGGAAGAGCTAGCAAATGTGGAGTCTTGAAGGTCGTAAATACTATTTACCTGAAAGCCGCTGTAATGAAAAACCGAATCTTGATTTAAGTATAATGATTTACTGTTAAACTTAATGGCTCCGATATCAGCCACAGAAACTCGAAGTTTCGAATTTCCGAAACGGGTGCTGAAAGGTGCTTCAAAATAAATGTCTACACATGCACCAATTCCGTTAAAGGCGCCAATTCCTTTTTTTGCAGTATCAGATTGTGCGACTTGCATATTGGTGTTAAAATCGATGTATTGGCCATCCTCACTTGTAAATAATTCTGCTTTTTGTGCAAATATCGAGGCGTACTGTTCTCCCTTTAAAATGGACACTGCTATTCCCCAACGTGCTGCACTGTCGTATTTGGAAGAGAATAATCCAATTTGCAATTGCTGGTAACGAAGGAATGTTAAATTAAAATCGTTGAAATCAGCAGTTTCTCCTGCATATGCAGCATTGCCGTAAAATCCAACCTTGTAAAAATCTTTTGAAAAGCGTGCATCAAAATGTGCTCTGTCACGCATACTGAAAAATAAACTGACATTCTGTTTATGAAAAATGGAATCCAATTTTAATCCTAAATAAATACCATAATTAAGATCAACACCTACTGTATTCATATTTTTAACTCTACTCAATACCTGATTTTTTAGTTCGGTATTGATGAAGCCTCCATTATAAAATTTAGAAATAAATTGTGAGGTTAAGGCAGTAGAATTAATTCCGAAATCGCCAATTAATCCAACGCGCGTTTTACTGGAATCAGGGAATTCATCAGAAAAAATGGCAGAAATCTGAGCATCCGCATTTTGTTGGATAGCAAGCAAGAAAAGTAGGAATAATATCTTTTTCAAAGTCTGAAATTATTGAAGTTGGATGGTATAATTAAAATCGCCTACCAGTTTTACATCTATTGAATATTCACTATAAATTTTTATGTATTGAGGCTGGTCTATTGTATTGAATTTTACTTTAAGTACAGCTTTCTTTGTATGGTATAATTGATCCATTTTGCTTTCACTTACCGGAACAGTTATTTTTGTCATTTTTTTACTGATTACCCTTAAGCTTGAATTGACAGGTGCTTCAACAATAGTATTGGCATATCCAAAAATAGAATCTACGGCAATATTATTATCGTCCAATAAATACAATTGCAATTTAGCGTTGAAAGGGAATCCATTGTTCGCAAACAGTGTAATATATCCATCATGAATACTTTGAGTCCCATTCGACTGTGAAATATTTAAGGCCAAAGTATCAGCTAATGTTAAATTGTTTGCCACCAATGAAAGAGGAATCTCCATATCCAAGGAGGCTTTTAATAATTTATCGGAATAAATAAAATCATTTGAGCCGGAAATATTTCCTAAGGGATCTGTGACCATCTGCATAGAGTAGCTAAATTTATTTGGTAAATTTTCGATCATCTGCTTAATATTCGAATTGGAGGTATTCAGTGGAAATGAAGCATAGGTCGGGAAAACTGTTCCGCCACTTTCAGAAGCCCTGTTAATATTTATGGGGCTACTGATCAAACTATTAATGAGGTTAATTGAAGTTCCTGTATGCGTATTTATAGAGCTGATGTTATTCACATGTAATCGTGCATCCATTCCGATCGGGTTCTCTATTTTGAAATTAAAATTCACATCTTCCAATTGAATTGTCCCATCTACAATTCTATCAAACAAGGTAAAAGCACTTTCACTCGGCCCAACATTGTAGGTATTATTTCCAAAATAACCCTTTGCATAGTAGGGAATGATATCGAAAAAAGTATTGTCTATGATCAGGCTGTCGGAAGGATTGACTGTCACAGCAGAAGTGGCAGCTGAACTAATATTGGCCGATAAGGAAGTGTAAATAGTGTTTATCAGCGTACCGGTTGGCCCCGTTAAATTAATGGTATATCCCGACAGATCGAAAGTTTGACTATACGTTCCTGGAGTAGAACCAACACGTGCAGGAACATTGACATGGATAGAAAAAGGAACCCCTGCTAGTGTAGCACAAGGGATCGAATAAACATACGTTGTGGCTTCTTGAATTTTACTTTTAACATGAAATTTAACATAGCCGGATTTAACAATTACCGTTCTTAATTCAATGCCCGGTAAAGAATAGGTAGTTGAAGTAGAAGGGGGAAAAGGGATAGCGAAGCCGGGTGATAAGGAAACAGTTCCTCCCACTGCATAACCATTATGAATTGTAGTGTCACCAATGTTAAACAAAGTATCCATATTGATCTTATATAGATCATTGTTAAATACAATTTTTAAGGAGCTATCGGCATTTGCCTGTAAATAAGAATCAGGAAGAATATTGTTGATATTAAGGGAGGCATCCACCAGTGGAGCCAATAATTCAGTATCCCAAGATGCTTTTCCAATTTCCTTTCTGCAAGAAGAAAAAAGGAGAGGTCCAACCAATAAAAATAAAAGGAATGATTTTCTCATGTTTATTGCCATTTCGACTGATTTATAGTTGCTAAAAATACTAAAAAAATATCGAAAAACTGAATATATTGGAACCACAATAAGAAAAAAATGAATAGTATTCCGAATCAAATAAAAATACGATATCTTTGTATCATTATATTTGCAGTGTTTTATGTTCACAAAACGATTTAATATTTCTTGGATTGCCTCATCATTAGTGATGTTTGCATTGTCGTATATTTGGCACGGAATATTTTTGACTGATTTTTCACGATTATCCTATCCTAAAGAAGTTTTTCTTGTCATTGCATCTTTTGTTTATTTAATCATAGGGTTTGTTGCAGCAAAAGCAATTGACATTAAAATGTTAGATAAATATTTTAATCGTAAGCCGATTCTCAAAGGAGCTGTTTCCGGTGCAGGACTTGGATTTATGCTTTTCCTGATCTCTACCGTTGTTGGTGTTTCTTTTAGTACAGGGTCTAAACTTGAGAATTTATTGCTTGATGTTTGTTGGCAAGTGATTGAACAATCTGCCGGTGGTGCTGTTGTTGGTATTGCGCACTATTTCATTTTTGATTCCAGTGCTATTATTGAGGATTAATAGCCGTATTTCTTTCCCCAAAGTTTCTTAAGATATTCTTTTTGCTCATTTTCCCTTGCATTATTTCCCGGCTCGTAAAATTTTGTTCCGCTTATTTCTGAAGGAAGATATTCCTGTGCTGAAAAATTATTTGCAAAGCCATGTGAATATTCATAATTTTCTCCATAACCTATATCCTTCATTAGTTTTGTCGGGGCATTCCTCAAATGCAAAGGCACAGGAAGATCGCCCGTTTTTCTTACTATTTCTGATGCATTACTGATAGCCATATATGCTGCATTACTTTTTGCAGATGTAGCCAAATAAGTTACCGTTTGGGATAAAATGATTCTTGATTCAGGAAATCCAATAACATTTACTGCCTGAAAACAATTGTTTGCGATTACCAAGGCTGTTGGATTTGCATTGCCGATATCTTCAGATGCTAGAATCAATAATCTTCTTGCAATAAACAATGGATCTTCACCACCTTCGATCATGCGTGCGAGCCAATATACTGCGGCATTGGGATCGCTTCCGCGTATTGATTTTATAAAAGCAGAAATAATATCGTAATGATTCTCTCCTGCTTTATCATATACAGAAATGTTTTGCTGAACAATATTATTTACTTTTTCATTTGTAATTTCAATCGTTTCGCCTCCGATCACATTCACTACCAATTCAAAAATGTTCAGCAATTTTCTTCCATCACCTCCGGAAAGCCTTAATAAAGCTTCATTTTCGGCAATAACTATATTCTTTGTTTTTAAAATAATATCTGTTCTCATTGCCAGATCAAGCATCTCTAAGAGGTCCTCTTTTTCTAAATGTTTTAGAATATAAACCTGGCAGCGTGATAAAAGAGCCGAAATGACTTCAAATGAAGGGTTCTCAGTTGTAGCTCCAATCAATGTGACAGTTCCTTTTTCAACAGCTCCTAATAAAGAATCCTGCTGGGATTTGCTGAATCGATGGATCTCATCAATAAATAATATTGGATTGCTCTGACTGAACAATCCGCCTGATTTTGACTTTTCAATAATTTCCCTAATATCCTTTACTCCGGAGTTGATAGCGCTCAAAGCAAAAAAAGGTCTTTTAAGCTGATGCGCAATAATATTCGCTAATGTTGTTTTTCCAACTCCCGGTGGCCCCCATAAAATAATGGATGGCAACAAATTAGATTGAATAGCATTTCTTAAAATAGCTCCTTCGCCCACAATGTGCTTTTGCCCAATGTAATTATCCAAACTTGTTGGACGCATTCTTTCTGCTAACGGAGCAGTATTGTTATTCATTACTCTTTCATGCCGTTTGTGATCCAACATTCGATTTTATCAATTGTTGCTTGATCAAGTTTTTTGGAAAAAGCTGGCATTTTTGCAAAACCTTTTGTACGCTTAATTGTTCCTAGCAATTGACCCGACATGGCAGCTTTTTTAATTGATTCTAGCGTTAAAAAATTATAGCCTGCTTTATTATTTGTATTATGGCAACGCGTACAATTGTTTTCCATTATTGCTTTTATATCGCCAGAATAGGTTATTGTTTTGCTGCTACAGTCTAATGGAACTGCCGGTACAACTACTTTCGAACTTTTGCAGGCAACTAATAATGTTGAAATAACAATTGCAGTGAGGATGACATTTTTCATGATGATTTATTTTATTGATTTATGTTTTTGTAAAATTACAATAATATTATTTTCCAGCAGGACGTTTATGTTTCCATCTTCGATGGGTCCATAACCAATATTCAGGTGTATTTATAATATCTTTTTCTAATAAACGGGTTACTGTTTCTGTTATTTCTCCGGGTTTTGTTTCTCTGGGATGAGGAAATGTTTCAAAAAATTCAAAACTGTAATAACCTCTTTTTTCTTTGTTGATCCTGCCATATAAAACAGGCTGGTCATATTCTTTAGCAAATTTCTCTGTTCCGAAAAGTACACCGGTATCTTGGTTTAAGAAGGTCATCCAATGGCAACTATTAGGATTAGAGGGCGATTGGTCGATGGCGAAAATGGATGCTGTCAAATTATTTTTTTCTTCTTCAAATACCTGGGATACCTTTTTAGTTGAAACCAGCGTTAATCCATATCTGCCACGCGTTTTTTGCATCTTTCCATCAAAATACTTATTTGATAAAGGTTTATAGATACCAAGTGTTTTGTGTTTTATTAATTTATCAATAGAAACAGCAAATATTTCCCAATTAGCGATGTGACCGCCCGCAAATATCACGCTTTTCTTTTGATCAAAATATTTATTGACCAACTCCGGATTTTTGCATACAACTCTTTTCTGAACCTGTTTTTCGGAAATTGTAAAGGTTTTTAAACTTTCCAAGATCAGATCACAAAAATGGCTATAAAACTTATTACAGATCTCCATATGTTCTTTTGCGGTTTTTTCAGGAAAAGAGCGCTGGATATTGCCTAAAACTATTTTTTTTCTATATCCGAAAGTTTTGTAAAGGATCAAATATAAAAAGTCCGAGATCCCATATAATACAGGAAAAGGAAGGTAGGATATAGGAAGAATAACGCAATAATACAGAAACCTGCTCACTAGATTCATTAGAAAAATTTTTAAAAAACAAAGATAAAGTATAGTTTTACATAAAGTATTTAATTTTTTGGCAAAATATTTGACATTAATCATTTACAATTAGTAAAAATTTAAATCTAACAAGAAACAAGAATGAAAAACATCCTCTTTTTAAAATCAATTTTATTATCCTTAACGGCTATGCTTTTATTTTCGACTGTTTCATTTGCCCAAAAATCAAGAGGTGAAAAGAATAAATTTTTAGAAAATAAAAAATTTAATGTTCAATTCTACGAAATGAAAGCAGCTGGCAGAGGTAAGGCTGTTCCAAGTCTTTTCTTTATCAAAGGTGGTAAAATAGAAGCTGATCTTATGTATGAGAAATTAACCTTACCACCGATTTCCTACCGTGTTACATTAGATTCTACTTATACTGAGGATGAAATGGAAATGCATATGGTAACTTTTGAAGGCGAATATTCTGAAGAGAAAAACGATTATAAATGGGAAGCCACATTGATTAACTACGATATTGAAGGTACTATAGTTCAGATGAAAAATGGTGTTGAAAAGAAAAAGTATGAATTTGCAGGTAGCGAAAAGGTGAAAAAATAATTTCTTTCTTTATTATTAATAATAGATTTTGGTATGGTGTTGATGTATCAAGAAATTGCAAAACTATTTTAATCGTCTGTTAGTTTCTCTTTCAGTATCTCTTTTTTTGATGTCAGCACGTTTGTCAAACAACTTTTTCCCCTTTGCCAATGCAATTTCAAGTTTTGCAAACCCTTTTTCATTGATGAATAATCTTAAAGGAACAACAGTTAACCCCTGATCTTTTAATTTCCCTTGAAGTTTATTTAATTCTTGACGGGTTAAAAGTAATTTACGATCGCGTTTTTCAGGAACGTTATTGTATGTTCCATTGAAATAGGGAGAAACATTCATATTTCGGATAAATAATTCTTCTTTCAGGAACACACAAAATGCATCACTAATATTTGCTTTCCCTTCTCGTATTGATTTTATTTCGGTACCTGTCAGCTGAATTCCCGCAAGATATTTATCAATAAAAGCATACTCAAACGATGCTTGTCTGTTCTTAATATTGATATTGTTTTCTGTACTCATAGAATCTCAAAGGTAATAAAAATGTAGGTGGCTCACTTCACAATTAGAACTGGTACTTTCACATTGTGTCTCACAGTGTCAAGTGTAGTCCCGAATATCAGATCCTTTAGTGCTCTGTGACCATGAGCTCCCATTACCAGCAAGTCACAATTGCAGTTGTTTACAATATCCGGAACACTTTTTTTAGGATTGCCAAAACCAAGTCTTGTTTCAATAGTATACCCTTTTAATTCCAGATTGGACTTGTATCTCTCTAAATTAGTTTTGTCTGAAAGTGTTTCCATGTCATCAATCTCATGGCCCATCATACGCGCACCTGCCGTTTCTACAATATGAATTAATATATAAGTTGCTGTTTTTCCTCCTTGAGAAAATGCACTGCTAATGGCTTTGCTGTCACTTGAACTAAAATCAACAGTGATAGCAATGCAGTTGTATTTTTTTGTTTCCGTTATTTCCAATTCTTTCGGAAGTCCATCAGGAGCAAATGTAGTTTTATCAATCACTTTTTTGATCATTGGAGCAAAGGTAATATACATCAACAATATTCCCGCTCCAATAATTAATGGAACAAGGGTAAAATAATATACAACAGGATTTTCTGCTTTTGCGATCCATTCGCTTACTGTTTCAATAACTAGTTTTACGTTCAAAACAACGATGATTGTTGCAACAAGCCAGGATAGAATATTTACCCACAATTTATTCGCGAATTCACCCATTTGTTTTTTGTTGCTGGTAAGATGAATCAACGGTATAACAGCAAAACCCAGTTGTAAACTCAATATCACCTGACTTAAGATCAGTAATTCACCGGTGGCTCCTTCTCCCATAAAAAAGATCACTAGAAATGCAGGAACGATTGCGATTAACCTTGTGATCAACCTTCTTAGCCAGGGTTGTATCCTTAAATTCAGATAACCCTCCATTACGATCTGTCCTGATAAAGTTCCTGTTAGTGTGGAACTTTGCCCGGCAGCAATCAATGCAATAGCAAATAGGGCAGGGGCAGCGTTCCCAAAAATATCATTTAATAAATGATGTGCATCTTGAATTTGAGAAACTTCATTGTGTCCTGTTGAAAAAAATGCAGCCGCAGCAAGTATCAAAATGGCTGCATTTACAAATAAGGCCATGTTTAAGGCAATAAAGGTATCAATGAAATTATATTTTATGGCTTCTTTAATTCCGATAAATGTCCGGTCAATTTTTCGTGTTTGAACCAAGGAAGAATGCAAATATAAATTGTGCGGCATAACAGTCGCACCAATAATACCAATGGCTATATAAAGTGCTGTCTTGTTTGGCATCGTTGGTATAAATCCTTTCACTAATTCGATACCGTTTGGTTTTGCAAAAATCAATTCTACAATAAAAGCTACTCCGATGGTGGCAACAAGGGCTAAAATAAATGCCTCCATTTTTCGCATTCCATAACGCTGTAAAACCAATAAAATGATAGTGTCCAGAACGCTGATAGAAACACCTGCCAGTAATGGAAGATGAAAAAGTAATTGTAACCCTATCGCCATTCCGATAACTTCTGCCAGGTCGCAAGCTGCAATAGCAACTTCTGCCAAAAGCCAATTGAAAAAATTCACAACAGGAGGATAGGATTGCCTGGAGGCTTGCGCAAGATCTAATCCTCTTACCAATCCCAGTTTTGCACTTAAACTTTGTAAAAGCAATGCCATTAAATTACTCATAACTAATACCCAAAGTAATTTATAGCCAAACTGACTTCCTCCGGCAATATCTGTGGCCCAATTGCCCGGATCCATATACCCGACGCTTATTAGATATGCCGGACCCATGAATGCGAATAACTTTTTCCAAAACCCCGATTTGTTTAGGGTGTCAATGCTTGAATGTACTTCAGATAAAGATTTTTTTGAATGATCGCTCATCGCTTATTTTATTATTGCTAAAATATTTTTTGCAACATCGTTGCTGATAAAAATTGTATTTTTTTTGCCAATTGTGATTTGCAATGAACGATCAAATTCATTGACGTCTTTGATCCTTATTTCGTTTCCTAGTGCTAACCCCGATTTGTCAATATAATTTAAAAAGGAGGTGGAGTGGTCAACTACACCGGTCATTAGTAACACATCGTTTTTTTTATAATTTGCCATGGATTTTGATCTTTGCTGTTGGATTTTTCCGTTTGCATCAGGAATAGGCTCACCATGAGGATCAAATTTTGGATAATTCAAGAATTTATCAATTTGGGCGATCAGTTTATCAGAATTGATATGCTCTAATTGTTCAGCAACATCATGCACTTCGTCCCATTTAAAATCAAGTTTTTCCAATAAGAACATTTCCCATAAACGATGTTTTCGAATAATGCTTAATGCTACTTTTTTGCCCTTTGAACTAAGAGCGCCACCTTGATATTTCTGGTAATTGATGAGCTTCTTATCAGAAAGTTTTTTTAACATATCTGTTACGGATGCAGCTTTCGTATTCATTTTTTCTGCAATAGCATTAGTAGAAACAACACTGTTGCTTTGTTCTGTAAGGGTGTAGATAGCCTTTAAATAATTTTCTTCCGTAAAGGAGTTCATTTGTATAGAAATTTTAATACGAATGTAATGTATTTTATAATACTCTCAAAATAAATTTAGACAAGTCTAAAATATATTTCAATTATTTGAAAAAAATAGTAGTTTTCTAAAGAAAATATTCAGGAAAATGAAATGTCGTTAAAGGGTAAAAAAAGTGTAGGTTCTGTTCACTGATTTTTTACTTTCTCCATCCGTAAGTTTCATGTCGATGGTGTTTTCCGATATGGAGCCTTTGTATTTTTGTTTACCGGTCATGCCGCTAACTTCAAATTTGATGGAACAATTAGTGATCTTATATGTTCCTTTCAGAACTAGGTCTTTGTTTTCCTTATGAAACCAACTGAAAACATCAAAGTAATCATTTATCGAGGTGGAAGCCAAAACTGTTCCATCTTCATAAAATCGTATGATGGCAGAATGCTCGCTGTCTAATTTATAAGCATAAATGCCATTATACTTGACAGCACACGTTGCCTTTTCATTTCTAATTGTGAAGGAAAATGAAAGTAATATAAAGATAAAAATGGAAGTAAAAGTTTTCATTTTACAAATATATTAAAACAAAAGTAAACCTCTTATTCATGGGTGCGAATTTTAAAAGGCAATTTATTTATCTTAAAATTTGAATATTCCCTTTGTACTCAAATGATTCGTTCTTAAAATTCCCATCAATGATGTAAAAGTATACACCGTCAACCATCATTTTCCCCTTTTTATTTTTCCCATCCCAATTGAAATGAAATTTATCCGATTCAAATAAAAGTTCTCCCCATCTACTATATATTTTTATCTGAAACTTATCAAAACAATCGTTAATGTTATCAGCATTTACTTTGAAATAATCATTCTTGTTATCGTTATTGGGAGTGAAAACATTTGGCATTATTTTATCTAATTGTCCATCTATGGGCGAAAGAACAGTGATGTTTACAACCGTAGTTACCACATTTGTTCCATAGCAGGAATAGTCTCTTGCATAAAATGTAGCAGAATAAGCTCCTTCCCGGATATGATCACAAGTTGATTGGAAGCAAAAGGTTGAATGTACATCTGCGATTGCGCTATCATTTGTGAAAGTGGTAAACGCTGTAGTAGAAGGATTTGTAAATAGCTCTGACGATGCGCTTAATCCGACCCAGTCAGAATTTATGTCAGACGCTTCAATTGGGATACACAGCGAATCGCCTGCCACAATGGAATAGGAAGCAACGGTAGGGTTGATAAAAATTGGCGCCTGGTTAGTATTGCAGCTGATAACCTGGTATTGTATGTCTCTTCGGACTTCACCAATTTTAATTCCTCCTCTATATTCTTTCACAACAACGGCGAAAACATAGATCCCTAAAGTTGATGGTGTTGCAGTTAAAATCCCCGTTACAGGGTTTATAGACATAACGGGTACACCACCAATCATATCCAAAGCGTTATATGGAGTTTGCCAAGTAATGCTGGAATACGGACCGGAGGAAGGAGTAGGGATGGGTGTTGCTGCAGAAGCATTTCCATTCAACGGTGTAATTAAAAAATAAGCCAAGGAATCACCATCACTATCTATGGCAGAAAAATCTTGAATATTAGGTTGAGAGTTGCACATGTATGCATTTGGATAGGAGCCGAAAACGGGGCTCGAGTTAACCAAAATTGGGTCTGGGAATTCAACGTAAAAAACCATTCCCGCATCACCGGGAAGCACGATGTTTTGAATTATGTTGTTTCTGCAGCATCTCTGCCAACTTAAATAATAACCATTTATGTTGTTTGCTAAGTTTATCGTACCCTTATAGATTCCTTCCTCTACGCATAATCCAACCGGAGTAAAACACGAATCTCCTAACACCAATATTTGCGTTGAGATTAAAGGCAAGGTGAATTGAAAGGCTTCGGTATTTGTAATTTGATCATAAACTCCCAGCGTTATTGGGTTGTCATAAGCCGCCGTTCCAGCAGTGCAATCACGATAAAATCGGAGCGTAACTTCAAAATTGTTTGCCCCCAATGATTTTAAGGTAATATCCCCGCCAACAATATGAGTTGCAAAAAGTGGACATTGACTAATTATAAAAATTATTAAGGCTATTTTTAGTTTCATTTCTCAAATATTTATTACAAAAATGGACGCTAATGTAAACTTATTATCCTGTACTTATTCCAGAAAATGTAGAATACTTTAACATCTTCAAATTTAATTTGATAATAAAGAAATTATGTCTAATTTAACCTCTTAAAATTTCATTAGTAAATGACCTTTAGGACGAGTTTTTATTCAAAACCAATTGCTTTTTTTGCAATTTATTTAATAAGCTTTGGTTCTGCCGCTCAGGAAAATCTACCCGTTGGTTTTTCTCAATCTGAGTTAATGCAAATGCAGCGATCTGATTGGCAGACTCCCGTTTATAATTCAAAATCTGGTATTACCACACCACCACCCGGACCAATCAGGAACTATGCTCAGTGGGAAGAAACTCAAGCCATAACTATTACCTGGACTAATTACACCTCGGTTTTAAGAGAAATTGTACGTGAAGCAAGACTTGAAACTCAGGTATATATCGTTTGCGGAACATCTTGTAGCGGTAGTACCGACTCTAATTCCGTAAAAACATATTTAACGGCCGGTGGTGTTCCTCTTTCAAATGTGCATTACATTTATACTCCTTGCAATAGCGTTTGGACACGAGACTATTCTTCCAATTCATGTTATCTCAATGATGTAGATTCTTTAGTACAAGTTGACTGGAAGTATAACCGTCCATTACGCCCTAAAGATGATACCATTCCTGCTTCGCTTTGCAGAACCTTGCATATTCCTTTATATGAAACAACAGTGGGCTCCAATTTATTAATTCATACCGGTGGAAATTATATGACCGATGGTTTAGGTACAGCCTTTTCATCCGAATTGATACTTAATGAAAACTCGGGCTATACTGAGACGCAGATCAATTCCATTATGCAAAATTTTATGGGTATTGATCGTTACATAAAAATGACAACACTCCCTTATGATGTTATTCATCACATCGATATGCATATGAAATTGTTAAATGAAGAAACGATATTGGTTGGGCAATACCCTGCAGGTGTTGCAGATGGGCCACAAATTGATGCCAACATAGCATATATCCTTTCGAATTACAATTCGGTTTTTGGGACACCTTACAAAATTATCAGGATTCCTCAGCCTCCTGATCAGTTGAACGGTTTTTCATATCCTGATGGAGGAGGAAACTATTTGACCTATACGAATGCAACAATTATAAATAAATCTGTTATTGTTCCTCAATATTACACCCAATATGATACTACTGCCATGCGTATCTGGCGGGATGCAATGCCGGGATACAACATTGTAGGAATAAATTCCAATTCCACAATTGCAGCAAGTGGTTCTTTACATTGTATCACCCACGCTGTAGGTGTAAGCGATCCCTTGTTGATCGTTCATCAAAACCTGCCGAATACTACAAATACAATTACTCCATATCAAGTTGACGCGCGTATTCAGCATAAATCAGGTATTCAATACGCTACTTTATATTATACCACCGATACTTCCATAGGTTACTCAAATGTTGTTATGAATTTAACGAGTGCCCTAAATAATACATGGACAGGTTTTATTCCTCCTTATCCAATTGGAACACATTTGTTTTATTATATCAAGGCGCATGCAAATTCAGGTAAGGAACAAGTCAGACCAATGCCTGCTCCTAGAGGAAACTTTGAGTTTGATGTGCTGGGTATTCTGATCGGTATTAATGAAATGGCCGAAGTGAAATTCAAACCTGCATTTCCAAATCCATCTCATGGAATCACTTGCATTCCTGTTTCGTTTAATAAAAATACAAAAGGTAGTTTAAAACTTTTTGATGTTATAGGTAATGAGGTTGCAACAATATTTGAAGGTGATTTCCAAATTGGCGAAAAGAATTTTTTTATCAATGGCACGACACTTGGTCAAGGAGCTTATATTCTTTCACTTGAAACAACTGAAGGACGATTTACACAAAAACTAATGATTCAATAACGAAAAATTTATGAAATCAAGATCTATACTAACTGTTTCTTTCCTGGCTTTTGGAGTTTATTGTTACTCTCAAAGTTTACCGGTAATCATTCAAAATGGTAACACAAAGTTGGCTGCCGGCAATAATGAGGCAGCAGAAGTTGACTTTGCTAACGTTATTCGTTTAAATGATGCTGTCACAAAAACATATCTTGATAAACTAAAAAAGTACGGTACATTGAACGAGTACCAAAAAACAGTTTCAGATATGCCTGATGGCTTTGTATATAATCATGATTTTGCGGTTCCTTATTACGGGCATGGAATGAGTTTAGTGGGATTGGGTAAGCAGGAAGACGCCTTGGCTGATTTTGAAAAAGCAATTAGCATAGATCCTAAATATGCGGAAGCTTTGTGTGAGCGAGGAATTATTCTGATCTCTAAAGGGGCAAAAGATAAAGGTTGTATGGATCTTCGTAAAGCAAAAGCATTGAAAAATGAAAAAGCAAAAGGTTTATATGATTCAAATGCTTGCTCGGCAATGAGTACAGTGTTTATTACTTCAGGCGATAATAAAATGAGTTCTAAGGATTATGCAGGGGCCCTACTAGATTATAATTCTGCAATTCAGTTAAACTCAGATTCAATTCAACCTTATTTAAAAAGAGCAGAATGCAATATTCTTCTAAAGAAATACGACAAAGCTATTGCTGATTATAATAAAGCATTTAAAATAAAAGCAGATACAGTTCAGATCATTTTTTTACGTGGTTTAGCCTACAACGCTGCATCAAACTTTAAGCTTGCTTTTGACGATTTCTCTGCTGTTATTCGATTGAGTCCAAATTATTATGAGGCATATATGCAACGGGCTATTGCATGTGAAGGGATGGAGAATTACCGATCTGCGACCTATGATTATTCTGAAGCGATCCGTATTAAGCCAAAAGACGGACAAGCGTATTATAAAAGAGGTTTAGCAAATCAGGATGCAAAGGACAATAGTTTTTGCAAGGATTTTAAAATAGCTGCATCATTGGGTGTTGAAGATGCAAAAACGCTGGCTGAAAATTGCAGCACACCACCACAAAAAAAATAATAAGTAATTAGTTATTCACTAATGCTGAGAAATAATTTTATTAGGCATTACTCCAAATTGTTTATTTGTAGTAATTTTGCTTGAAATTCATTGCGATGTATAAAAGCATAATCAGACCTGTATTTTTCCTTTTTCAACCCGAAAATATTCATCATTTCGTTTTTAAGGCGATCAAATTTTTCTGCAAGATCCCTGGAGTTCCCTCGATCATAAAAAGTATTTATACTGTTAAAGATAAACGTTTGGAGCGGAAGGTTTTTGGGTTAACATTTCCAAATCCAGTCGGATTAGCTGCCGGATTAGATAAAGATGCGATGTTGTTTGATGAGTTAGGATATTTTGGATTTGGCTTTATTGAGATTGGGACATTGACACCAAAAGCTCAGCCAGGAAATGAGAAACCACGAATGTTCAGGTTACCCGAAGATGAAGCATTGATAAACCGAATGGGTTTTAATAATGGCGGTGTGGAATTGGCAGTAGAACATTTGAAAAAAAGAAAAACTAAGATAATTATCGGTGGAAATATCGGAAAGAATAAAATTACTTTTAACGATGATGCAGTTAATGATTATGAAAAATGTTTTGAAACACTTTTCGATCATGTCGATTATTTTGTAGTGAATGTAAGTTCTCCAAATACTCCGGGATTACGAGCATTGCAAGAGAAGGAGCCTTTGACAAAATTATTGATGCGCATGAAAGAATTAAATGCACAAAAGAAAAATCCAAAATCGATACTGCTGAAAATTGCTCCTGACCTTACCGATGAACAATTAGACGATATCATTTCAATTGTAAAAGATACTAAGATCGATGGTGTTATCGCCACCAATACTACCATTGACAGAAGTAATTTAAAAACTGAAAAAATAAAAGTGGAGGCGATGGGGGCTGGTGGACTCAGCGGGAAACCATTAAACAAGCGCGCCATCGAAGTGGTGAAATATCTGAACAATAGATCAAATGGCTCTTTTCCTATAGTGGCAGTTGGTGGTATTCATACAGGTAATGATGCCGTTGAAATGCTGAAAGCAGGAGCAAGCTTGGTTCAGATCTATACAGGATTTATTTATGAAGGCCCGGGAATCATAAAATGTATCAACAAAGAAATTCTAAAACAGGGATTATGAAAATAGTTGAATGTCCTCGCGATGCAATGCAAGGGATACATGATTTTATTTCAACAGAAAAAAAAATAAACTACATCAATTCAATTTTAAAATGTGGATTTGATACTGTGGATTTTGGAAGTTTCGTTTCGCCCAAAGCAATTCCTCAAATGCGCGATACGGCGCAGGTTTTAGATCAATTGGATCTTTCGGTAACACGGTCAAAATTATTAGCGATCGTTGCAAATGTAAGGGGTGCAGAAGATGCAGTAGAGTTCGAAGAGATTTCTTATTTAGGTTTTCCATTTTCTATTTCTGAAACGTTTCAACAACGCAATGCAAATGCTTCTATCCTTGAGTCTATGGTGAGAGTGGAAGAAATAAATGATCTGTGTATTAGAAATAAAAAAGAATTGGTTGTGTATGTTTCTATGGCTTTTGGAAATCCATACGGAGATGAATGGAGTAGCGATGTTGCAATATTTTGGACAAAGCGCCTGGCACAAATGGGGGTTAAGATTATTGCATTGAGTGACACTATCGGTGTTTCGAATCCTGATAACATAAAAGAATTGTTTTCAAAAATAATCCCTGAGTTCCCCGGAGTTGAAATTGGGGCGCACCTACATACGACTCCGGATACATGGGAAGAAAAAGTTCATGCCGCATACTTGTCGGGGTGTAAACGATTTGACAGTGCTATTAAAGGCTATGGCGGTTGTCCGATGGCTACCGACAAGCTTACAGGAAATATGCCTACTGAAAAGTTGTTGCATTATTTTAATAAACACAATATTGTAACAGGGGTTGATGAAAATGCTTTTGCTGAAGCAATGCATTTGACTGCAAGTACATTCCCATTCTAATTTTTAGGATAGATGCCAAAATCAAAATTTCAAAAATTAGTCAACAATTCTTTTTTGTTTCGTTTGTATCTTTTGAAAAGTCTGCCAATGGCTTTTGTTGCGGGTATTCGTGTCAAAGAGTTAACAGATTCAAAAGCTGTAACGACTATAAAATTTGGGTGGTTAACACAAAATCCTTTTCGTTCAATGTATTTTGCTTGTCAGGCTATGGCTGCAGAAATGAGTACAGGATTATTGGTGATGAACACAATCAATAATTCCAATCTTGCTATCTCTATGTTGATCATTCACAATAAGGCGAGCTATTTTAAGAAAGCTGTTGGGAAGATCAACTTTATTTGTGCAGATGGAGATCTTGTCTCCGAATTGATCATTAAAGCAAAACAATCTGAAGAAGGTGTAATTGCCGACATGAAGTCAATTGGCATAGACGAATCTGGAGATACTGTTGCTGAATTCGTTTTTACATGGTCGCTGAAAAGAAAACTCAAATAGTTTTTAACACGTTCCTTTTGATTAATTAACAAAGATCCAGCCTCTTTTATGATTATCTTTGTATATTAACCAATACCTATCAGCATGCAACGAGTAAGTTTTAATAATAAGAACAGTGTTTTTTTTAATTCCCTTAAAGATAAAGTTGACGACTATTTCAAATCCAATAATATCAAGGAAACAGGAAATTTTAAACTTTATTTAAAAACAATCATCCTTACTGTTTCAGCATTTTCACTTTATACTATTTTAGTTTTTTTTACACCTAATGTATGGGTCTCATTGATATTGTGCGCACTGTTTGGGCTTAATTTAGCTGCAATAGGATTCAATACGATGCATGATGGAGCTCACGGCAGTTTTTCAACAAAAACTTGGGTGAACGAGTTAATGGGTTACTCTTTGAATGCAATGGGCGGAAGCGTATATCTTTGGAAATATAAACACAACATTAATCACCATTCATTTACAAATATTGAAGGGATGGATGATGATATTGATATCAAGCCATGGATCCGTGTTCATGAGGATCAGAAAAAACATTGGTATCACCGTTTTCAACATATTTATTGGTTTGTGTTATATGGGATCACTTATTTACTTTGGGTTTTTGTTCAGGATTTCAAAAAATATTTTACCGGTAAAGTGGGGGATCTGCCTTTCCGTAAGATGGATACCAAAGAGCATTTTATTTTTTGGATCACTAAAGTTGTATATGTTGGTGTTTTTATGATTCTTCCAATATTTATGGTTGGATTAATTGATACCATTATCGGATACTCTGTGATTGCGTTTGTTTGCGGGTTTGTGATCGCCATTGTATTTCAATTGGCTCACATTGTTGAGGATGCTACGTTTGTTGCACCAAGTTCCGAAAATCATAAAGTTGATATAGAGTGGGCGGTGCACCAAATTAAAACCACTGCTAATTTTGCTACAAAAAGTAAGATCGTTTCCTGGTTTACAGGAGGTTTGAATTTTCAGGTTGAGCATCATTTGTTTCCTCGCATCAGCCATATTCATTACCCTAAGATCAGCGAATTAGTTCGCGAAACTTGCGAACAATTTGGAGTAAAGTATTTAGAGTTTCCATCCGTTTTAAGTGCTGTACGTTCTCATGTGATACATTTAAAACATGTTGGAAGGGTGTAAAGTTTACGGATATAATGATCTTAAAATAAAAAAGGAACTCATTTGAGTTCCTTTTTTTACGATCAATAAGTAATATAATTCAATTCAATTATTCCAATCCTAATTTTGTCATAACTTCTGTACTAACTCCTGTACTTGAATAACCTCCGTCATGAAATAAATTCTGCATTGTAACCATACGTGTAAGGTCAGAAAATAAAGTGACACAGTAATTTGCGCAATCTTCTGCACTTGCATTACCTAGTGGAGCGATCGCATCAGCATAATCATAAAAATCGCCAAATCCTTTAATTCCTGTTCCTGCTGTTGTTTTTGTTGGTGATTGAGAAATGGTATTGATGCGAACTTTTTTATCTACCCCATAATGATATCCAAAACTACGCGCAATAGATTCTAACATCGCTTTGATATCAGCCATATCTGTGTAGAAAGGGTAAGTTCTTTGTGCTGCCATATATGTAAGCGCAACAACGCTTCCCCACTCACTTATTGCATCCATTTTTTTTGCAACAGATAACATCTTATGAAATGATAATGCAGAAACATCAATTCCTTTCATAAAAAATTCGTAATTCGATTCGGTATACGGTATGTTCTTTCGGATATTGACACTCATTCCGATTGAATGAAGTACAAAATCAATTTTTCCACCTAAAATTTCTTGAGATTGCGTAAATAAATTCGTCAGATCCTCAACGCTTGTAGCGTCAGCAGGTATTATTTGAGAATTTGTTTTCTCTGCCAATGTTTTTATTTCACCCATTCGCATTGCGATTGGCGCATTGGTAAGAATAAAGGTTGCGCCTTGTTCGTGTGCTTTTTCTGCCACTTTCCAGGCAATAGAGTTTTCATCCAATGCTCCTGTAATGATTCCCCGTTTCCCTTTTAATAAGTTATTTGACATATTTTTGAATGTTGTCCAATTTATCCTCAACTCAATTGAGAAGTTAAAGGCTATTTTTTTTAATTTAATACTGCTTACAAACCTACATATTTTTTTTCATTTTTTTAGTAGTATGTAACGAGAATAGAAAATTTAATTTTCTATGCCTAAATTACAATTTATTCACCCTTTTGGAAAGACCTGAATGGCCATTTAGTAACTCTTTAGCATTATTTATTGCGGCAGCCGTTGGGGTTCCTGCACTCAGCATTTTTGCGATCTCCTGTATTCGTTCTTCGGCCGCTAATTTTCTGATATTACTGAACGTTTTATTCTGCTTGTCCTCCTTGTAAACAAACAAATGTGATTGTCCTTTACTTGCTATCTGAGGCAAATGTGTGATTGTTATTACCTGCATCCCTTTGGCCATTTGATGCATGATGCTTCCAACTTTGTCAGCAACATCACCGGAAACTCCTGTATCGATCTCGTCAAAAATGATAGTCGGTAAGGCTGTCAATTGTGCTATTAATGATTTAATGCTCAGCATTAACCGGGATAATTCACCACCCGATGCTACTTTGTTCAGTTCTTTAAAATCGCTACCTTTATTTGCTGAAAAAAGAAAACTTACTTTGTCTAATCCATTTGCCGTCAATATTTCCGATTCCTCGTTTTCAACTTTTAGTTGCGCATTTGGCATGGATAAAGACGAAAGGAGGGAGGCTATTTCTTTTTCGATTTTAGGAATAGTTTTTTTTCGGTTTCCTGATATTTTTTTTGCAAGGACCTGTAATGATTTTTGCAATGCTTTTAATTCAGTATTTACCTTTTCAATTTCGGCCTCCAATGAACTAAAATCAAGCAGTTTATCACTTAGATCATTCTTTATCAGGATCAATTCTTCAATTGTCTTTACTTGATGTTTTAGTAACAAACGATAAACGGCATCCAATTTTAGATTAAGTTCTTCAATGCGTTTAGGGTTGTACAAAATGTCATGTTCTAGTGATTCCAGTTCAGCAGTAATATCTTTCAATTCGATATAGGAACTGGAAAGCCGGATGCTTAATTCATTTATTTCGGGCTTAAATTTCGCCATTGAGGCTAAAATTACTTTTATTTCATTCAAGGAGGAAAGTAGATTGTGCTCTCCACCGGATAATCCACCGGCCGCTTTTGAAAGATTCGATTTTATTTCTTCAGAATTGTTCAAAATTTCCAATTCTTGTTCCATCGCTAATTGTTGATCAGTTTGCAAGTTGGCTTCATCTAATTCGTTGAACTGAAATTGGAAATAATCCAGATCTTTTTTTGCCTGAGATTCCTTTTCTATTAGGTTGTTAAGTTGTTTTTCTAGTTTTTTAAACTTTTTGAATCCTTCCGAATATTCCTGAAGCAATATTTCATGATCAGCAAAAGAATCAACTACAGAAAGCTGAAATGCACTTCCGTTCAATGTCAATGTTTGATGTTGTGAATGGATATCGATTAAATATTCCGCCAATTCTTTCAGTTGATTGAGTGTAACCGGTGTATCATTTATGAATGCACGTGATTTACCTTCGGAATTTATTTCCCTGCGAATAGAAGTGGTGTTTTCATGATCCAATTCGTGAGACTCAAAAAAATCTTTCAATGAATGATCTTTGATATCAAAAACAGCTTCAACAACACATTTTTTTGTTTTATCCTGTAATGCTTGGGTATCGGCTCTGCTACCGGCAATTAATCCCAGTGCTCCTAAGAGGATCGATTTTCCAGCACCTGTTTCTCCGGTAATAATAGTTAGTCCATCGGTAAACTCTACTTCGAGTTTATCTATTAACGCATAGTTTTGTACAGATAAATGTTTTAGCATAACAACGCTAAATTAAAGTTTTTACCCGCTAATTTTCTGAATTAATTATAAAAGAAATCAACAGAAGTGGTTTGTAAATTAAGCTTTGTAAATATTTCGACTCCGCTCAATAATGACAGATTAATTGTCAGAAGGAGCGGAGTCGAAATCAAAAATTATTATTATATCTTATTAATTACAGGTCTGTATTTTCGTATATTTATTACTATTGGTAGGATCAATTTCATTGAGAAGTGTAGTAACTTTTGCCTTTTCATCAGAAAAAGCACCACAAAAAACATTTACAATTTCATCCGCCTTAGCAATGAAGAATACTTGTAAGCTAAATGATAAAGGTTTTACCTGGTGGACTTTTTTAAGATCCATCAAGCTTTCAAGAATTACGGCTCTTCCACTTTCTTTATTGTCGGCCATAACGTCAAGACCTTTGCGATGGTAGTTATACATACATTCACGCATACTTGTAAAGGTCGCATCTAACATGTTATTGATAAGCCAATACCTGTTTTTGTCGCTGTCAAAAGCTTTCCACCCTTGATATCCGGAATTTTGTGCATTATTGGCAACAGCTAAGGCTTTTTGAAAATAAGCTGTTCCGCCATTCAATGCAAATGAATCATAATCTAATCCAATGACGTAATATGCATAAAAACCTAAAATGGAGGTCAAGTTAGAGGAGTAGGTATTCTCAACAAATTCAAGTGGCTGACTTTCTAAATATTTAAAAGTTATATCGTTATCGTTAAAATTTAATAATGCTGTGTTGTAGGAAGTCTTATAAACCGGTCTGCGCGCTTGAATTTGCAAGGTCCCTTTAAATTCATCGGACCCGATTTTTTCTGTAATATTAATAAGAATACTGCAGTCGATACGTTCTTCAATTTTGAATGTCTCATTGGTCCATTTACGGGTATTCATAAACTCGTAAATTGCCGTTTGCATAGATTCAAAAACTCTCTTATCTGTTCCTGCGATCTGACTGGATAATACTTGAACCTGACAGTTTAGTTCCTGAGCTATTAACGATTTGTCAGCAACGATTATTAAAAGGAATATGAATAATTTACGCAAGTTATTTGGATTTAAAATTAAGAACAGATTTTAATATATCTTTTGCAACTTCTTCTTTGCTCTTTAACTCAAATTTAGTGATTTTATTGTTTCTGTCAATAATCGTGATCTTATTGGTGTCGGCTTTGAATCCGGCACCCTTATCATTCAGTGAATTAAGAATGATCAGATCTAAATTTTTCTTTTTTATTTTCTCTTTGGCATTGCCAATTTCATTTTCTGTTTCCAATGCAAAACCAACCAATAATTGTTTTTTTGTTTTTAACCTTCCAAGTTCGGCAAGAGTGTCTTTGGTGGGAATCAAATCGATAGCTTTTGTTCCGCTTGATTTTTTTATTTTTTGGCTGGCAGATTTTGCAGGCTTGAAATCTGCAACCGCAGCAGAAAGAATTGCTAGATCAGCATTCTTAAAAGCTTTTATGGAAGCTGAAAACAATTCATCAGCAGTTGTGATATCAATACGGACAATTTTATTATTATTAGTTTTTAAGTTATTCGGACCGCATACCAATGTTACTTCAGCGCCCTGAGAAGCTAATTCATCTGCAATTGCAAATCCCATTTTACCGGAAGAATGATTTCCTATATAACGAACAGGATCAATAGATTCATACGTTGGGCCTGCAGTAACAAGAACTTTTTTTCCATTATAGGGCGCAGTTTTAGAAAATTCCTTTTCCAGAAATAATATTATTTCCTCAGGTTCCGCCATCCGACCTTCGCCATGCAATCCACTTGCCAGCTCTCCGGTTCCGGGATCAATGTTTTTGTTCCCATAGGATCTCAAACGCTTTAAATTCTCTATTGTGCTTTTATGTTTGTACATGTCCAGATCCATTGCAGGCGCAAGAAATACCGGACATCTGGCTGATAAATAAGTAGCCAGTAAAAGATTGTCGCAAATACCATTTGCCATTTTAGCAATTGTATTTGCAGTTGCCGGAGCAATCACAAAAACATCTGCCCACAAACCAAGATCAACATGACTGTTCCATTCACCATTTTTAGTGTTTGAGAATTCAATTAATACCGGATTTTTGGAAAGAGTAGAAAGAGTAAGAGGGGTAATAAATTCGGTTGAAGCTTTGGTCATTATTACCTTAACATTAGCTCCGGCTTTTACCAATAACCGAACTAGAAATGCTGATTTGTAGGCAGCAATACTGGCAGTTACTCCAATTAATATATTTTTGTTTTTCAACATATCGTTAAAAAAAAGCAGTTCACCAATATGATCATTTCAATAAGATGAAACGAGATATAGTAAACTGCAAATTTTTATTTTACCTATTAAATTTTATCATCCACAACAATTGGATTGCGGTGATAAATCTTATCGTCAAAGAATTCTTGAATAGCGATCAATGAAGGTTTTGGCAAACGCTCATAATATTTAGAAATTTCTATCTGCTCACGATTTTCAAAAATTTCTTCTAAATTATCAGTGTTTGAAGCAAACTCAGCTAGTTTGCTTGTTAACTCTTCTTTCATTTCTGCACTAATTTGATTAGCACGTTTAGAGATAATAGCAATACTTTCGTAGATATTTCCAGATTTACCATCTAAACTTCTAAGATCGCGTGTTGTTGTTGTTAAATCTGCATTTGTTTTTTTGTAGTCCATTTGATAATTGATTTATTATGTTGGTTTGTTATATTTTTCTAAATTTTTCAGAGCACTGGAATATACCATTTCTGCTTGTTTCAGATATTCACTTTTAGGATACGTATCTAAAAATTTTATATAATGATCAACAGCAGCTTTAAAGCGTTCTTGTTTCTTTGATTCGATACTGTTTAATGCATACAGATAGTAAGATCGAATGATTAAATAATTCAATTCTTCATCGTGTTTTGAACCGGGAAAATCTTTTAAGTGATTTCCAAAGGAAACGATAGAGGCTTTATAATCACTCATATTGTAATACAACATGGCATTTTCATAAGATTTGCGTTCCAGTTTTCCTCTCAGATTATCCAAAATATCATTACACTCAGGTATATGTGTGCTTTGTGGATATAAATTAGTGAAGCGCTGAAACTCTTTGATTGCCAGTTTTGTATCGATTTGGTCCAAACTATATTCAGGAGAATTCAAATAAAAACAATATGCATTCATATACGCGCATTCTTCAGTGTGTTTACTAGTAGGGAAATTTCTTACAAAACTTTTGAACTGATATCCTGCAAGTATATAATCTTCCAGATTGTAACTACAATACGCATAATAGTAATGAACTTCTTCCGCTTTTGAGGTACCTCTGTAAACACCCATTAATTCCTCAAAAAGGGTTAAGGCTTTGGTATACTCTTCTTTTTCGAAATACTTTACAGCTGCAGCATATTTTGCATCCATGTCGCTGCTTTTAACAAGCTTATTAAACTTGCCAATCGTAACATCGAAACGTTTCTTCTTTGTTGATCCTGTTGAGTCGTATACCCTTTCTTTTGTATTACAAGAATAAAGAGCCAGACCTAAAAGGGCTAAAAATATGATATAAAATTGTTTATTTCGCATAAAAGGATTGCAAATATAAGGATTTTGCCTAAAACCAGCGTATTATTTTTGATAAATTATGTAACCCCATTTTGTTAATTAAAAACCCTTTGAAAATAAGGTCCAAAACACTAATTTCGCTTCTCTAAAAATCTAAAAACAACAACAATAACGACAATATGAAGGATTTATTTGAAAAGATAAAAGCAAATCGCGGACCAATAGGTATGCATGCAAAGGAATCACATGGTTATTTTACATTCCCTAAATTAGAAGGAGAAGTTAAGCCTATGATGGTTTTTCGTGGCAGAGAGCGCTTGAATTGGAGTTTAAATAACTATTTGGGATTAGCAAATCATCCTGAAGTTCGTAAAACGGATGCAGATGCTGCTGCAGCATATGGTTTTGCTTTGCCGATGGGTGCCCGGATGATGAGCGGAAATTCTAATTTACATGAGCAATTGGAATCCGAATTGTCTACTTTTTTTAGTAAAGAATCCACAATCCTTTGCAACTTCGGTTATCAGGCAATGGTTTCTGCAATCGACTGTTTAGTGGATCGCCACGATGTTATCGTGTACGATGCCGAAGCACATGCTTGTATTTTGGACGGTGTTCGTTTACATATGGGTAAGCGTTATGTATATAAACACAATGATATTGAAGATTTTGAAAAGCAGATGGTGCGTGCCACCAAACTTGCTGAAGCACAAAATGGTTGTATCCTTGTAATTACTGAAGGTGTATTCGGAATGAGCGGACGCCAAGGTAAATTAAAAGAGATCGTTGAATTAAAAAAGAAATATAAATTCCGCCTATTTGTTGATGATGCGCATGGTTGCGGAACAATGGGTAAAACAGGTGGTGGAACAGGGCAGGAGCAAGGCTGTCAGGATGGTATCGATATCTATTTCGGAACCTTTGCAAAATCATTTGCATTGATCGGTGGTTTTATCTCCAGCGATGAGCAGATCATTGAATATTTACGTTATAATATGCGCTCACAAATATTTGCAAAATCTTTGCCTATAGCATTGGTTGTTGGTGCTTTGAAGCGATTAGAATTAATGAGAAATCATCCGGAGTACAAAGATAAATTGTGGGAAATAACTCGGGGCTTGCAAAATGGATTAAGGAAAGCAGGTTTCGAAATTGGCTTAACAAATTCACCTGTAACTCCGGTACTTATGAATGGTTCTATTCCTGAAGCAACAAATTTGATTCTCGACCTTCGTGAAAATTTTAATATTTTTTGCTCAATGGTTGTTTATCCCGTTGTTCCAAAAGGAATTATTATCCTTCGATTGATACCTACAGCAGTGCATTCTATGGAAGATGTAAATTATACCATTGATGCATTTTCTAAAATTGTCGGTAAACTGAAGTCTGGACAATATATGTCCGATAAGATAGCAGCACACTAATTAAAAACTTTAAAAAATGAATAAGATGAAAAAAATTATTATTCTTTCACTAGTTATCATAAGCAGTTCAGCAATTTTTGCTCAGGCTAAAAAGAAAGGGCCAATTGATGGGCGGGTTTACACAATAAAACTCACTGAAGAAGGAAAGAAAAAAGCTGAATCTTTCAATGATGAAATGGGGTTTATGCCTGCCGGCAAATTTAAATCCAGCTTTATGTTGCAAGCACAATTTATGCAGGCAGACTTTGAAAATGAAGTTGATTCAACCTCCGGCACGGCAGTTTACAAATTTACTGTTGAAGCTAAAAATGATGATCAGGGACGATTTTCTTGGGAAGGAACAATCGAAGGGGATAATATTTCCGGAACAGCAACTATCCGTAAAAAAGGGAAAATTATCCATACCTACACCTTTACTGGAACGCAAAAGAATAAAAAGAAGGTGAAACCTGCTCCTAAGGCAGTTGTAGCGCCGGTAGCTCCTGTAGTTGATTCGACCAAAAAGGAGTAAATAGCAGAGATATTAAAATAAAAAAAACCGTTTTGTTATTGACAGAACGGTTTTTTTGTTAAAGCAAAATATATTAAGCTCGTTTTACGTTTACCGCATTTAAACCTTTTTTGCCTTCAGCAACATCGAACGTTACTGTGTCATTTTCTTTGATTTTGTCTTCCAAACCTGTTGCGTGAACAAAAATTTCTTGACCTGATTCATCTTTAATAAAACCGAAACCTTTTGCTTCGTTAAAGAACTTTACTGTACCTGTTTTCATTGTAATGTAATTTGATTATTTTTTTAATTAATTAAGCAAATATATATCAAAATTCTTTAGAAATCAAAAAAAATCATTTTATATCGGTTTGAATTCTATAAATATCGACATATTTCCTCTGCTAAGCGAAACATGTTAGTATCGGAATCAGGCCCTTTCCCCGAAAATTGAGCTCCCAACCCGGATCATATTGCTCCCATTTTTGATAGCGGAAATGTAGTCCGAGCTCATACCCATACTTAGATTGACAAGGTTTACATTAAAATGCTGTACATTTTTTTGTCGGTCAAAAAAGAGTTTCAAGGATTCAAATTCCGATGATATCTTTCTGGTATGCTCTGTATTTGTTGCCATTCCCATAAAACCTGTAATTTTTATGTTCTTTAGCGCCTTTAATTCCTCTGATACCAGTAATTCTTCTGCTTCCTGAAAATTTAACCCGAATTTAGTCTCCTCTTCAGCAATATATATCTGTAATAAGCAATTTATTATCCGCTGATTTTTTTCAGCTTGTTTATTTATCTCTTGTAATAATTTTAAACTATCTACCGAATGGATCAAGGAAACGAAAGGCGCAATAAATTTAACTTTATTGGTTTGCAAGTGTCCTATTAAATGCCATTCAATATCTTTCGGCAAAATTTCATATTTATCAACAAGCTCCTGAACTTTATTTTCGCCAAAGATCTTGTGACCGCAATTATACACCCCCATTAGTTTATCAATAGGTTGTGTTTTTGTAACCACGATCAACTTTACATTTGAAGGTAGGAGAGATTTTATTTTATGAAGATTTTCTAAAATGGACATTTGTTCAAAAGTTCAAATTCCCTCCAAACAACTAATAATAGCTGCAGGGAGGGAATAGGTTATTGTTTTGACATTTAGGATAATTTATGAATGACTAAACCACTTCTTAGTTTTGGTTCAAACCAAGTTGTTTTAGGAGGCATAATATTACCGGTATCAGCGATATCAAATAATTGTTGCATAGAAACAGGATAAAGAGCAAATGCTACCTTCATCTCACCACTGTCAACGCGTTTTTTTAATTCGCCTAAACCTCTTATGCCACCAACAAAATCAATGCGTTTGTCAGTTCTAAGATCTTTTATTCCTAAATGACTTTCAAGTATTAATTTAGAAAGGATGGTTACATCAAGCACTCCAATAGGATCATTATCATTATAGGTACCCGGTTTTGCAGTCATTGAATACCATTTGCCTTCCAGGTACATACTGAAATTATGCAGTTTAGCCGGCTTATAAATTTCAGTTCCTTTTTCTTCGATATCAAAAACGATCTTTAGTTTTTCTAATAGTTCAGATGGCGCTAAATTGTTAAGGTCTTTAACAACACGGTTATAATCGATAATGCTTAATTGGTTGCCGGGAAAATGAACTGCCAAAAAGTAGTTGTATTCTTCATTTCCTGTATGATTCGGGTTTTTTTGTTTCTTCTCATTACCTACCAACGCAGCAGCAGCAGTTCTGTGGTGTCCATCAGCAACATATGTGTAGGGCACCTTTGCAAATAAGTCGATCAGACTCTTAATGGTAGCATCATCTTTAACTACCCAGAAATGATGTCCAAATCCTTCATCAGCAACAAAATCGTACTCCGGTTTTTGAGTTTTTACAATGCGCTCAACAATTTCATCAATTTCTTTTACAGCAGGATATGTAAAGAATACAGGCTCTATATTAGCATCTGTAGCTCGTACATGTTTCATACGATCTTCTTCTTTATCAGGACGTGTTAATTCATGTTTTTTGATAATGCCACTCATATAATCACTTACTCCTGCAGAACCCATCAAACCGTATTGTGTTCGACCATTCATTGTTTGTGCATAAATGTACAAGCATTCTTTTTCTTCATCAACCAGCCAACCATTCTGTTGAAATTTTTCGAAATTTTCTCTTGCCTTTGCATAAACCTGTTCATCGTGCTCATCCATACTCTCAGGAAGATCGATCTCCGGTTTTGTTATATGTAATAAAGAAACTTCATTTCCTTGCGCCTCAATGCGTGCTTCTTTCGAATTCAATACATCGTATGGACGAGATGCTAACGATTTTATAATTTCTTGTGGTGGTCGAACTCCTTTAAATGCTTTTAAAATGGCCATATTTTTTAAGTTTTATTTTTTATTATAAATTGTTGTTTTATACTATTTTGGGCGTTCCCTTGCGGGGCGGGCTTTTCGCTGCAATCTTTTGTTCGTTCCTATCAAAAGGATTTACGCTGCAATCCCTAACGCAACATTGTCGAAAATCAAATTATTTATTCACTTGAAAAGTTTTATCACCATTTTTGATGAATTTTACAATTTGATTTGCTGCCGCAAAGCCAGCATTAATATTAGCTTCGGAAGTTTCTGCACCTTGTTTTTTAGGGGTTGAATAATATCTGTTCTCAAACTGTAAAAGTTCAGCGTGGCAATCGGGCATAATATCAGATATGTATTTAAAATCAGGTCTTGCAACAAAGAACTTCTTTAAACCTTCTTCATCAATTACTTCTTTTCTCGCTGTATTGATCACTGCTGCGTCTTTTGGCATTTTTGCCAAAAGTTCAAAGTTGATCGATTTTTTTGTTTTTTCTGTAGCAGGAATATTTAAGGAAATATACTGGCAATTGCTATAAAGTTCTTCTACGGTTGCAACAACGTTTACGCCATCTTTTTCAATTGTTTCTTTTGAAACGAATGGGTCGAATACATAAACTTCCATATCAAATCCTTTTGCAATACGGGCAACATTTTTCCCCACATTCCCGTAGGCATGAATGCCAAGCTTTTTGCCTTTTAATTCAGTTCCTGAGCCGCCCTTGAAATTTGCCCTTGCCATAAAAACCAACATCCCAAAGGTAAGTTCTGCAACAGCATTTGAATTTTGACCGGGAGTATTCATTGCAACAATTCCTTTTTCGCTTGCAGCAACAAGGTCGATGTTATCAAATCCGGCACCTGCACGAACAATTATTTTAAGACTTTTACCTGCTTCTATTACCTGCCGGCTTGCTTTATCGCTGCGGATAATTAATGCATCCACATCTCCCACAGCTTTAATTAGATCTGTTGGATCAGTATACTTTTCAAGAAGAATAGTTTCAAAACCTGCATCAGTAAAAGTTTTTTTTATTCCTTCCACAGCTGCGGCTGCGAATGGTTTTTCTGTTGCTATAAGAACTTTGGTCATAGTGTGATTTTTTAATGAATTTTAAGAGTACAATTTTACCTAATTTTTGAATACAAAATTGGCTTTAATCTTTTTTCTTTTCAGATATTACATGATATTTTAAATTGTAACCCAAACGTAATTCCCTATTGGTAAAATGGCTTGTATCGTTTGATATTTCAGCGGAATATAGCATTCCGGATGGAGGCAATGGGTTCAGGATAATTAAGGTATCCTTTTCAGTAATTTTGTTTAATTCAAGAATGTAGTCTATCCGCTGGTCATAAGCTTTTGCGTAAGCAGATGTCGTTTTGTATTGACTAAAAATCAGAAAAATCATCATCCCGGATCCCAAAATGAGCCCAGTTTTTTTTGTCAAATCAAGTTGTTTTTTATTCAAGATCTTTTTGTAGCCCGCATAAAAGAAAACGCAGCAACAATAAACCGAAAGGAGGAAAGAAACAAGAAATACAACTCTTGGAGGTCCGGATTCAACCATTACATAGGCTACCATCCAATAAAAAATAAAAAGAAGGATGACAAATGCAATGCTTGTTGTATAAAAAAAAGATCGGAAGGGAATTTTGAGGTTATTTATTGGTGATGATTTGCAGCTATCGCCGATGATTAAAAATGGAGTTGCAAATGTTAGAATATACACCAGTTTAAATGGCAGGTATAGTACTCCTAATTTTATAAAGGATTTTGCAGTAATAAAAAAGGAATAAAAGAATTTACGTTCAGGAAACAAGCCATCTCGAAGGTAATTTCCCGGTGCAACTAAAAATATCAAAAAAGAAATTGCAAAAATGGCGTAGATGAAAAGCAGTTTTTTATTTTGTTGAGCAGAGACGAATATTTTTATGTTTTTTGATATTCGGTATTTCCTGAAAAGTAATACTGTGAAGAATAATCCAAAAATGGCTGAATATACTTCTGAAGAACCTGCAATATATACAAAGCAAAAAAAGGCTCCAAGTAATGAGATAACTTTGTTTTTTATACTACTTAGAAATGCACATCCCCAGACAAAAGCAATGATACTCCATAGATAAGAACTCATTCCACAAAACCAAAACCATGATTCTCCAATATCAAAACTCAGGAAAAACAGCAATGCTGTTAAAGAAGCGGCAGCAAAAAGTATTTGAGAATTTGGAAAAAATAAGAATAATATTCGTCCTAAATTTTTCATTAAAAAACAGGTTCCCGTAAAAAAAAGGAGAGCCGAAATAAATGGAAATAAAGAATAATAGGATTGTTGGATATCAAATCCTTTGTAAAAAATATCCATAAACAATGTTGCCGCAAATCTTCCGCACCACTTCATATATTGTGAAGTAACGCCTATTATTACACCATGATTCCTAACATCCCATATAAAGTAAAAATCATCTGTTGCCAAGCGATTGAAATAACAAAGCATGAGCAACAAACAAACAAAAAGAGTAAGAATTGTGGAAAGAAAGAGGCGATAGGATTTGCTCATATAGTAAAAATAAACAAAAAAGTCTCCCGAAACTTCGGGAGACTTTTTTGTCGTAGCATTAAATATTGAAATTCTATTTTACTGATTCAACCACTGCTTTAAAAGCATCAGGATTGTTCATCGCAAGATCAGCTAAAACCTTACGGTTCAAGTCGATATTTTTAGCGTGTACTTTACCCATAAATACTGAATAAGACATTCCGTAAGGACGAACACCAGCATTGATACGTTGGATCCAGATAGCACGGAAATTACGTTTCTTTTGTTTTCTATCGCGGTAAGCGTAAGTTAAACCTTTTTCTAAAACGTTTTTAGCGATTGTAAGAACATTTTTTCTTGCTCCCCAATACCCTTTTGTTTGTTTTAATACTTTTTTTCTTCTGGCTCTT
>CANJPX010000018.1 GCA_947476185.1 Bacteroidota bacterium | reverse complement strand
TTCTTTTACAATACAAGTTGGCCAATATAGCGGATTTGATTATTTGACAATCGGAAATCTCACTTTTTCTGTTCCGTCTCATTCTGGTACGGAATTGCATACTCCCTATTGTGGATGGGGAGATTTGAATCCTCCATTTTTTAATGCAACTGTATCTTCCATGCCGGTCATTGCTACACCAATTTGGTTAAAGGCAGGAAAATCAGTATTGATAGCCTCAGGAACATTTCAAATGTTGGTTTCAGGTATCGAATTCAACATCACACCTTAAAAAAAATATGAAAAAAACACTACTCTTACTTAGTATCCTCTTTATAGCCTTAGGCTCAAAAGCACAAGGCAATTTGCAGTTCAATGCGGTGAAAAGATTTAGTAATAATGCTGTTACTGTTCCAACAATTAGCATTGTTTCGGCAGGAAGTATTACGGTACCAGCCAATAAAGTATGGAAAATAGAATCTGGAAGTTCTTCTGTTTCATCTGGCGAAGCAACTACCCATTGTTATTTAAGTATAGATGGTCAACTATTATTTTCATATACAGGGGATGGTATTTTTTTTAGCAGTCCTACTATGTGGCTGCCAGCAGGCACTTACGATGTTTCAATGTATAATAATTGGACATCATCTGTAACTTATAAGGTTAAGATCAGTGCCATCGAATTCAACATCATTCCTTAAAAAAAACAAAATGAAAAAAATACTACTCTTACTTAGTATCCTCTTTATAGCCTTAGGCGCAAAAGCTCAAGGCAATTTGCAGTTTAATCAGGTAATTGCCGGGGCTGTGTCTATCAGTCCTGGAAGTGTTACAGGTGCTTTAATAGTGCCAACTGGTAAAGTATGGAAGATTGAAAATGTGAACTTTTCTAATACAAGTATTGGAATGCAGATAAATTCCTTAGAAGTAACTATTAATAACTGCCGTTTCCCTTTTTGGTTAAAGGCGGGTGATACTTTTTCGCTGCGTAATACATATACAGGTACTGGTGCTTCTGCCTATATTTGCCAATATTCCATCATCGAATTCAATATCATACCTTAAAAAAGATGAGAAAAACGTATTTATTTTTTATCCTCAATCTGTTTGCTTGCGGAACTTTTGCACAAGGCAATTTGCAGTTCAATCAGGTTGTAATTGTGAGCACCACCGACCTTACTGTGCCTGCCGGAAAAGTGTGGAAAGTAGAATCCTATCAGCAGCAACAGGTAGGCATTACCGGGAATGGCACCATCGCTTCTTGCTCCGATCTAACCCGTTCCCGCCCGTATTATATCGACAACAACCCCTTTTATTGTATCGAAGGAATTGGTTATGGTGGAAGTAATATGGTGGTTACAGCCGGCAACCCCTTTCCTTTTTGGCTTAAAGCGGGGCAAACTTCTCGCACCACTTGTGGAGGAGATTTTTTAAGTGTTCTAGAGTTTAACATCATCCCCTAATAAATTATGAAAAAAATAGTTTTGATTTTTGTAGTAATCTTATCTGGTCTCTGTGCAAAAGCACAAGGAAACCTTCAGTTCAACCAGGTATTAATTATCGATGTTTCCGTTGCAGGAAATGCGGTTACGGTGCCCGCAGGTAAAGTATGGAAATTAGAAAATGTTGCAATGGCAAGCAATGGGGCCTATGTTCAATTGCAATACAGTGGTACCAATTATTTTCTTTCAAATTCTAGTGCAAATTACAACCATTTTCCTTTTTGGCTTCCTAGTGGAAATGCGGTGGTAATCACAGGCAGTGCCGCAGGCAAGCTAAGTGTTATTGAATTTAATGTTATTCCTTAATGAAAAAAGCTTACCTCCTATTGCTCTTTTTAGGCATAAGTATTCTTGCAAGATCACAAGACAGCAGCTTTGTAAAGTCCTATTATGGTGGTTCTTCGGTGAAGGTACCCGAACATAAAATATGGACAATAGATAAAGCATTTATTACCGGTGGAGATGGTTATAATATTAAAATAGCTACGGGTAATTTTAAACTTTCATACACTGCAGGTGAAACAATCAACTTCCCCTATTACATAGCGGAAATGGAATTGATCACGGATAAAAGTATGATGAGTTATATCGTTTACATTACTGAAAAAAAATCAAAATAATGAAATATGAAATTTACCTCTTATTTGATGATTGCATTAAAAGGAAGAATAGAATCAACTCCTATAATTGTTTAATTCAATAATTTTTATTTTTTTTTAATTTCAAAAATAAAATCCTTAAGATTAATAAATAAAAAACCTTAAACTATTTTTATTTTTTTTTAAAATCTAGATACTAGCATGAAATTATTTAAGCACTCAGTACACTTTTCGATTATAGCTTCATTGTATTTATCTTCATGTACAGAGGGTACAAAGCAAAATATACCTAATTCAGAAGATGAACTTGTAAAGTCGATGGTGGATCTTGCTGCTAATACACCAATTATGCCTGATAGTTTTAAAACCGTTCAAGACCTTTACCTCTTCCGAAAAGGAAAACGAATAATTGATCTTAATTCATGCAAAAAAAATGTGATTTATAAACTTACTGCCACCTTTTTCAATTACGAGTTTGGGGAAATAAATAAAAATGGAAGCATCAAATATTTTTGGATCCTTGATGAATCTGGTAACATTCTTTATGACAGTACAGGTACTTGGGGAGGTCATTCAGAAATGGATTACATTGATAACAATATGTCAGAGCTTCGAATTTACAGTACTACAGGAGCTATCGATAGATATACTTATAAATACCAAGGCGATTTAATGGTGGAGGAGAAACTTTATAATCAAGACAATGAATTGTCCAAAAAATGGGAGGGGGAATATGATGAAAATAGAACACTTATTAATAGTAGAAGTTATTTTGGAGATGGGAGAAAAGATGAAAGGAATATTCGAGATTACGACCTAATTGAACTAAATAATCTAAGTGTAGCTGGAAATGAAAAATATAATTTCACATTTCGCATGGACTCAAAAGGACGATTAGTGAATGAAAACTGGTATGATCTTCAGCGGAATGTCCTGCACCAGAGAATTGAATATACTTACAATCCGCAAACAGGATTGCCTTCATCAGAAATTACTTATGATGAAGAGGGTGATCCCAAATCATTTATAAAATATACATATATAGCATTTGATATGAAATAAAATTTAGTACTGTCGGATTTATTATTGATTAATTATTCCTAATTACTATTCACTTGAAGTTCTAATACTGTCGCTTTTTATTAAAAGAATACACTACCCCCATATTTTAATATGGTCCAATAAGAACAGCAACGATTGAATATTTTAAAATCCCAACGAATGTTGCTAAACAATCGGAATAGTTGGTTGAATTACCTTGATATACTTTCTTGCCATCAATAGTTAATAGACAATCAGAATAATTTGTTGAGTTCGCTTTGTAAATTTTTCCATTGCTGATCGTATACAAGCAGTCGGAATAGTTGGTTGAATTTCCTTTGTACATTTTATCTCCACTAATTGTAAAAAGACAGTCGGAATAATTTGTAGAGTTTCCTGAATATACCTTGTTACCGTCCAAGGTAAATTTACAATCAGAATAATTTGTTGAATTCCCTTTATATATTTTATCCCCACTTATTGTATATAAGCAATCGGAATAATTTGTAGAATTTCCGGAGTAAACTTTATCTTGAGCATTTACGGCTCCGAATAGCAGCAACATTGTTGCTAGAAATAATAACTTTTTCATTTTTGCTGATCAATCTGTTATTTAAAAAGGCTTCTGAACAAATGAACTAGATCTTTCCTTCAGCATTCTTTAAAATGTTCGCCAGAAATTCGCGGGCTCTGAACAATTGTGCTTTCACGGTGCCTAGCGGCAGATCAAGTTTCTCAGCAATCTCTTCATACGATAATTCATCGAAATAACGCATCTCCACCAACACACGGTAACGAGGTTTTAATTTCTCCACCACATCACGCATGTGTTTTACCTTTTGCTTCCTCACCATGCTCTCCTCAGGATTCAAGCCTTCCGCTTTAATATCCATGCTCATTTCACCACCTTCATCATTTTCAAATGTGCGATCAATTGAAAAGGTGGTCATCTTTTTTTTTCTGATAAAATCGATACAGTTATTGGACGCTATTTTAAAAAGCCAGGTACTAAAGGCATAGTTAGGCGTATATTGGCTCAATCTCTTAAAGGCTTTACCAAAGGCTTCAATGGTCAAATCATCGGCATCATCCTTATTGTTAACCATTTTGAGTAACATAAAATAAACAGAATCGCGATAACGACCCATCAATTCGGCGTACGCCTTTTGATCTCCTTTATCTAAAGCTGCACGAATCAAATGAAAATCGTGTACCGCCTTAACTGAAAGATTTGGGTCAAACTCTAAATCATCCATAATTTACGCAACAGTTTATTTAATGTACTATTTCCACTTATTCTTTTTGATGAACATATTGGATACCGTGATCATCGGATAAACAAATAACAATACTATTTCCATCACAGGTGCCAACATCAACAAATCTTTTTCGGACAATTGATTCATCGATTTGTTAAAGATAATCATTTGAATTAACATTCGTAAAGCAAAAATAGACAAAACAATTAAAGGGTAAAACTGAAATATCAGAGATACTACAAATGATATAAAAAATAAATATTGGCTACCACTCAACAACATCAAACGGAATTTGCTAGCGGAATTATACATTTTAAAGGTGGTAACATGCCTGCGCTTTTGACGGAACCAGGATTTGAATGTTTTTTTCACCCTCGATATCGTATGATTATCAACACTGATCTCGATCTTCGAATTTCGTTTTGTAGCTGCCTCATTCACAAAAAGATCATCATCACCCGATTCTATCTGGTAATGTGAAGCAAATCCTTTCATCTTAAAAAACAGCGACTTTTTATACGCCAAATTTCTTCCGGTACCCATATATGTTTTCCGCGCCAATGCAAAAGATAAGAACTGAACTGCGATCATGAATGTATCAAAACGAATGATCTTATTGATGAAAGTACTCTGCTTTTCATACGCCCCATACCCCAATACTATTTCTGTTTCTTCAGAAAAATGTTGCATCATATTGCGCAACCAATCTTTGCTATTCGGTTTACAATCCGCATCTGTAAGCAACATGTGCTCATACGAAGCACCTTTAATCCCCATCATCAAAGCCACTTTTTTACCATGGGAATAATGCTCATCCTCCTTTATCGTAACGATCTTCAAGTTTGAATGCTTCTTGGCAAACTCTTTTAAAAAATCTGCTGTATTATCATAGGAGCAATCGTTTACAACAACGACTTCAAACTCGGGGTAATCCTGTTCAAAAACACGGGGCAAAAATTCAACGATATTATCATCCTCGTTGCGGGCACATATTACGATAGACGCAGGGGGTGTGTTTTGAGGCAGTTCCTTCTTCTTATAAAAAGCCAAGCGCCTGAAATAGCCTAAATAATACCACATCTGCGCAAGAAATGCGAAAACGAATATCCCAAATGCCAATAAACCAAAAGAAAATGTTGTAAACCCTGACCAATCCATATTACGAATAACTAATCTTTAAAAATTGCACTGCTATTGAATCATCTCGAAACTTCAAATATCAAGCTCCTGAGAGGTTGAAAAGGCTTGCCAACTCCATAAATTGAAAAATCACCTTTGCTACAAAAATAGATTTAAGTGTCTATGGTATTCTCTTATCTTTGCGATGATTTAAACAAAGTAATTAACAATCCAGATAACTAATTACGAATAGGACAAATTACGGATTACAACTGCTAAATTATCAGCTTTCGCTTATTCGTATTTTCGTTTCGATTCGTATTTCGATCATATGAAGTTCAGTATTTCGCATAAAGACAAAAACAGCAAAGCAAGAGCAGGTGAGATCATAACCGACCACGGAACAATTCAGACCCCTATATTTATGCCCGTTGGTACTGCCGGCACCGTAAAAGGGGTGCATCAACACGAGCTAAAGGAAGATATCAAAGCACAAATTATTCTTGGCAATACCTACCATTTATACATGAGACCGGGATTGGAGGTCATTGAAAAAGCGGGTGGTCTTCATAAATTCAATGGATGGGATAAGCCTTTATTGACAGATAGCGGTGGCTACCAAGTATACTCCTTATCTAACTCCAGAAAACTTACGGAGGAAGGCGCAAAATTCACTTCTCATATTGATGGCAGCAAACATATTTTTACTCCCGAAAATGTGATGGATATCCAACGGATCATCGGTGCGGATATCATTATGGCTTTTGACGAATGTACGCCCTACCCTTGCGAATATGATTATGCGAAAAAATCGCTTGATATGACGCACCGTTGGCTAAAGCGCTGCTGCAGCCGATTTGACGAAACGGAAGGGAAATACGGATTCTCTCAAACACTGTTCCCTATTGTTCAAGGTAGCGTTTACCCGGATCTGCGTGAACGCTCTGCCGAATTTATTGCAGCACAAGATCGCGAAGGAAATGCCATTGGCGGATTATCTGTTGGGGAACCCGCTGAGGATATGTACGCCATGACAGAAGTTGTTTGCAATATTTTGCCCGCAGATAAGCCTCGTTATTTAATGGGCGTTGGCACACCGATTAATATTTTGGAATCCATTGATCTTGGAATTGACATGTTTGATTGTGTAATGCCGACACGCAATGCCAGACATGGTTTATTATACACCCAAAATGGGATCATGAATATGAAGAATGAAAAATGGAAGAATGATTTTTCAACGTTGGATGAAACGGGCACATCGTATGTGGATCAGGCCTATTCTAAAGCATATGTTCGCCATTTGGTGCACTCTCAAGAGTTATTGGCTGCACAGATCTGCAGTATTCATAATTTGGCTTTTTATTTGTGGTTAGTGGGCGAAGCTCGCAACCAAATCATTGCAGGAACTTTTAGGGAATGGAAGAATATAATGGTACAAAAATTGGGTAATAGATTATAGAAAAAGACTAATGGTTGGAGAAAATTAAATTCGTCACTCTCATCCCCACTTTAAAATTTGAACTTGAAACGTTGAACTTGAAATTTTGAAACTTTTAGATCGTTATATCATCCGTAAATTTCTGGGAACTTTTTTCTTCTCAATGGGACTTATCATCCTTATTGTTGTGGTATTTGACATTTCCGAAAAGATCGATGATTTCATAGCAAAAGAAGCTCCATTAAAGGCCATCATTTTTGATTATTACTTCAACTTCATTCCTTTTTTTCTCAATTTATTTAGTCCGCTTTTTACGTTTATCGCTGTTATATTTTTTACTTCCCAAATGGCAACCCGCACCGAAATAGTTGCTATTCTCAGCAGTGGAGTTAGTTATACGCGCTTACTTTTCCCCTATATGATAGCTGCAACGGTAATAGCTGCATTATCGCTTTATCTGAATAATTTTGTGATACCTCATGCTACAAAAAAACAAATTGAATTTGAAGATATCTACATCCGTAATGAGTTTCACAATCAAGACCGTAACATTCACAAACAAGTCGCACCGGGAAACTATATTTATCTAGAGCGTTACAGCACTGAAGAAAATACAGGGTATAAATTTTCAATTGAAAAATTTGATAAAGGAAAATTGTATTATAAATTAATGGCAGAAAACATAAAATGGGATAGCGTAAAAAGCCATTGGATCATCAACAACTATTATATCCGTAAAATTAACGGAATGGAAGAGTCGATACAAAAAGGAAAAAGTATTGATACTACATTTATTTTTACACCCAAAGAATTCGGAAGAAAAGACAATACTGTTGGAACGATGGATTATTATGAACTCAATGAATATATTGCTTCTGAAAAGCTAAAAGGCTCTGACAATATTGAATTGTATGAGATTGAAAAATACAGGCGAACAGCATTCCCTTTTGCAACATTTGTGTTAACACTCATCGGAGTTTCCATTGCCAGTAGAAAAATTCGCGGCGGAATTGGAATGCATATCGGATTAGGAATTTTTATCAGCTTCTCCTTTATCATGTTTATGCAAGTGAGTACCACCTTTGCTGCAAGTGGTTTATTATCCCCACTCACTTCTGTTTGGGTCCCAAATATCATTTTCGGATTTTTATCCTGGTACTTATTAAAAAAAGCACAGAAGTAATTCTTGTTTTTTAGAACTTGGAAAAATGAGTATTCAGGATTCTACCCTTTCGACTCCGCTGAGGATGACTGAAACAGATAATGTGTTGTCATGTTGAGCTTGTCGAAACATCTGGGTCGGCTTTCACACCCTCTTCGACAAGCTCAGAGTGACCTTCTCGCTTCGATATTTTAACCCTCCGCCCTGACTGAAACAGATTGTGTGTTGTCATATTGAGCCTGTCGAAACATTTCCGCAATCCGAAAGAAAATGAGAAACCAGAAAATTAAAAATTAAAAATTTTTTGAAATTCGGAAATTCAGGATTCCTAAACTTATAATCTACCCTCAAACACAAAACAATCTGCGAACTCGGATCTCAGATTTGTTTCTTTTTTAAATATCCCGAACACAGTAGATCCGCTTCCGCTCATTGCAGCATAGACCGCACCTTTAGTATATAGTTTCTCCTTTATGTTTTTTATTTCTGGGAATTTCGGGAAAATAGAATCTTCAAAATCATTATGAATAAAATCGCTCCATTGTTCAATTGGTAAATTCAGGATATCGCTCTCTAAAGAACGGGAAGGCGATTTAGGTTTTACGCCACTATAGGCATTGGCAGTATTGATATGGATTTTGGGATATACGAGTACAATAAAAAAGTTACTCAGGTCCAATTTCATTGATTCGTAAACATCTCCTCTTCCCTCAGCGAAAGCAGGTTTATTGCTGATGAAAAAAGAACAATCGCTACCAAGCTGACGTGCATAATTATGCATTTCGCCCCAGGAAATCCCTAATTCAAATTTCTCATTCAGCAGTTTGATAAAAAAAGCAGCATCAGCCGAACCACCACCTAAACCGGCACCAATAGGAATATTTTTATGTAAATGCACTTTTACATTCGGAAGCGAATAGTGCTCTGCTACTAAATGATACGCAAAATAACAAAGGTTGTCGGTTGCCTCACCTGGGATCTTAATCCCAGAGGATGTAAAAGTAAAACGTACTGCACCATCCTCTTTATTCTCAATAATTTCCAAAGCATCACACAAATTAACAGGATAAAAGACACTTTCGATATTATGAAACCCATCATCACGCTTTTCGATGATGTTGAGTCCGATATTTATTTTAGCATTTGGAAAGGAGATCATGTTGCAAAGTAAAAGAAAAGTCGAATACAAAAATTTAAATTGAGGAATAATAGTGTCAATAAAAAAAATAAACTAGTTTTGAATATACAAGAAATGCTACAATATAAAAACAAAAACGCTCTTAGAGCCCTCCTTTGCCTCTTTGAACATCAAAAACTATCATGATTAATCATGGCATAGGTTTATAGTAAACAATCATGAAAAAGACTCTGAATATATTACTGATATTAGTTTTCTCTAAAAGTTTTATTTTCGGACAAAACAGTTATTTAAGGCTTATTGAAAAAAAGAAATATTCAAAGGCCGAAAAAAAAATCACTAAAGCATTATCAAAAACACCTGATGATATTGCCTTGAACTATTCATATGCCGTTCTGTTAATAAGCGAAAAATACAAATATTTCAATCCTCCGAAATCCTATGAATACATAATAAAGTCAAAAACTCTTTACGAAAGGATTGTTGACGAAAAAGAGATAAAAAGCTTAAATAAGATCCCTATCACCCTAAAATTGTTCCAGGATTATATTGATACGATTTGTGGATATGCTATAAAAAAAGCCACTTCAGAAAATAGCGTTGAATCCTATAATAATTTCCTGGATTATTATAAAACTTCACCTTATCATTATAAAAAGACAGCCATTGAAAACAGAGATATTGTTGCATATACTATTGCTAGCAATGAAAACACAATTGAATCTTTTCAATTTTTTATTACAACATATCCTCATGCAGTTCAATATAATGATGCAATAAAGAAAAGGAATTCAATTGCATTCTCTAAAGCTCAAGCCATTGGGGAAATAGAAAGCTACAAAATATTTATCAGTATGTACCCTTCTTCAGAAGAAGTTCCAGAGGCATGGAAAAAAATTTATGAATTAGCTTACAATGATGCTGAAAAAGAAAATAGCTCCAGTTCCTATAAAAAGTTTATAGCAGAATATCCAAAAGCCAGTCAATATTCAAAAGCCTTTAAGAAATTTGAGACTAGACAATTCTATGAAAATATTGTAACTGGTGATTGGGAGAGTTTCAGAAACTTTATCCAAAATTATGCTAACAATTCATGGAAATCTGTTGCTGTTGATAGTATTTACGCCATTTCTTCCAGAACACAAAATACCGAAGCGTTAAAATACTGCTTAGAGAATTTAATTGGTCAAAACAGGAATAATGCCTTATTACTATATCATGACCTATATACTGCTGATGGTGAAAAGAAAACATTAGACATGTTTTACAATACGTATGACGATCCGATATTTGATGAAATTAAAATAAAAGATTACGAAATAGCAAATCTTGGAAATGAGCTCTCCTTGCATTTCCCTTATAGTTCATCGTCATTTTCAAAATATGATAATTATATCCGGCTGGCTGCTCCAAGGGAGAAGGCCTTTGTTGCTCTACAAAGAGTAATTTCAATTGATATTGCAACAAAAAACTGGGAATCCGCTATTAAAAAAATAAAAAGTTATGGCGGAGTTTTTGGCACAAAAAATAAAAAAATAATTAATTTAATCTCTATTTTAGAAGCAAATTGGGATAATTCAATTCAAACACAACCCTTTGGATCAGAAATTAACACAGATGCTGATGAATACACTCCTGTTATTACTGCAGACGATAAGCTCATTTACTTTTGCGGCCGGGGAAGAGTCAATAATATAGGCGGGGAAGATATTTTTGTGTCTACATTCAAAACTAGAAGTCCGGCAGAGGTTGTGCCGAACCTTTCATCTCCCAACTCTAATGATGCGCCATTAAGTGTTTCGACAGATGGAAATACAATGATACTTTTTAAGTCAGGGAAACTATTTTATGCAGAAAAAACAAATTATGGGTGGAGTGAGGCAGTTGAATTCGCGAACAATATTAATTCTGGCGATTGGCAATCAGATGCGATGATTTCAAGTGATGGCAAAGCACTGATATTTAGTTCTATCCGAAATACAAACTTTGATTATTATATTTCAAGGGACCCAAACTATTACCACGGAGAAAGTGAATATGCATCTGATATTTATGTCAGTCTGAAGGACGAAAATGATGTCTGGGGTGATCCAATAAATCTTGGTCCTACAATAAATACAATCTATGGAGACAGAACACCCTTTTTGCATCCCGATTTAAAGACTTTGTATTTCAGTTCATGCGGACACGGAGGATTGGGGATAATGGATGTATATAAATCAACTCGTTTAAATGACAGCTGCTGGACATGTTGGAGTGAACCCATCAATTTAGGTAAAGAAATAAATAGTGTTGAAAGAGATTGGGGATATAAAATATCCACTGATGGTGAAAAGGCCTATTTTTCGAAAAGAAATTTCAGTAAAAACAATGATGATATTTACTGGCTCAATCTGCCAAAATATTTGAGACCGGATTATGTTGCAACAGTTTCTGGTAAATTAACCGACAAAAACAACCTTCCTGTTTCTGCAGAGATTCGCTGGGAGGACCTAGAAACAGGAAAGAATATTGGCAAATCAAAAAGCGACCCCATAGATGGAAGCTTTTTCATTGTTTTACCAATGGGGAAAATCTATGGCTACTTTGTTGATAAAAAGGAATATTTTCCGATTTCTAACAATCTTGATTTGCGTAATAATGACAAACAAATAAAACTTGAAAAGGATATTAGCCTGGTTACTTTTAAACAAATGATAGAAGAAGGGACGGCTGTACCGGTAAATAATTTATTTTTTAATTTTTCCGCCAGTTCTTTACTTCCCTATTCCCTGCCCGAATTAAAACGAGTCGCTACAATTATTAAAGCAAATGATCTTAAGGTTGAAATAAGTGGACACACTGACAATATTGGTGATGACAAACAGAACCAACTATTGTCGGAACAAAGAGCTATTGCCGTTAAAGATTTTTTGATACAGGAAGGATGCCTCTCAAATTCCATGACGATAGTTGGCTATGGAAAATCAAAACCTGTAGCTTCTAACGATAGTGAAACTGGAAGAGCAAAAAACAGGAGAGTAGAATTAAAATTTATAAAATAACACTATCAATCTTCGTTTTAAAATTCATTTTTTTGAACAACATGGCTCCGTATTTAGTTTTCCAATAGACCATATAAATAAAAATAAAAAAATACAATATTTAAAATCATAGGTTTCACAAATAAATGTTATGCTTTGAATAATAGCTATTCTCAATATGGATGCACTTCTTTATCAGTCCAAATTTATATTTTGTGACGGTTTCATGTTCTACAATTTTGAACTTTCTAAGCATGATTCAAGTCATAAACCTATTTATTATATTTTTCTTATATTAGCCTCCTTTTTTGACTCCTGTTTGATTTTGGCATTTAATTTTATTTAAAAAAAACAATGCTATTTGTTTGTCTGAATTTTTCAGGCTTTTGTAATATAAGTATTAACAGAAAATATAAAGTGGAGACCAGAAACCACACAAATAAACGGGGTAGAGTCTAACAACCTTATCATTAAAAAAATAAATGATTTTATTATGAAAAAAACCTACCCCCTTTTGCTAATTGTTACAATACTAACAACGCTTTTTGCTTCCTGTGGTGGAGGCGGAAATAATATTTCTGAAGTAAAATTGATCCCTGTAAAGAGTGGAAAAGATTTCCAATACATTGATCAAGAAGGAAAGATCTCAATCAACCCTCAATTTAATCAAGCAACTGTATTTAGAAATAGTTTGGCTTTGGTCCAATCTTCAGGTACAGAACCAAAATGGGGTTATATTTCAGAGGATGGAAAATTTTCCATCATGGCGAATTATAAAAGCGCAACCGTTTTTAGTGATGACTTAGCTTGGGTGATTTCCACCAATGCTGCACCTACAGCCATAAATAGCAAAGGTGAAATAAAATTCACCTTACAAGAGGCCCAAACAGTAAGAATATTTAAAGAAGGGTTAGCCGCATATAGTGTAAATGATAGTATTGGATTGAAATGGGGGTTGGTGGATAAGGCTGGCAAGGTGAAAATTAACCCTCAATTTTCAGGATTGGGAAATTTCAATAATGGAAAATGTGCAGTTTTAAATAGCGAAGGTAAGTGGGGTTATATTGACAAAGAGGGGAAAATTGTTATTAATTATCAATTTGATCTTGCAAAAGAATTTATTAATGGAAGGGCCGTTGTTGTTAATGGAGGGAAAGCCGGCGTGATTGATGAAAATGGTAAATATATTATTAATCCACAATTTACTGACATGATGAGTGATGGAGATGTGTTCCTGATATCTCAAGATGGAAAATGGGGTTGGTGTGATAAAGATGGGAAAATTACAATTAACCCTCAATTTGGTCAGGCTTTCCCTTTTCTAGGTAATTCATTAGCAGCAGTTTTATCGGGAAAAAGTTGGGGGTATATAGATACAGAAGGGAAAATTGCAGTTAATCCACAATTTGATTATGCATTACCTTTTAATGGCAAACTTGCTTTGGTTCAAAGTGCAGGCAAAGTAGGATTTATTGATAAAGAGGGAAAATATGTTATTAACCCTCAATTTGATGATGTTTCAAGAGATTTAATAGTTTATATGCTTAATGGCTCTTCTGAATTTGAAAGTGTTGAAACCGATTTTTTTAATATCGGAGCCATTTCAAGTAAATTCAACTTGAATTCTCCTGAAGGACTGAATATTGGTGACCCTATTTCTAAGGTAGTTTCAAATTTTTCGAAAACAGAAAATGATTTCAATAAATACAGTACAGAACATTTAATACTTAATAATCAAAAGATCGAAAGAGACGCAATTTATAATTTTTATGTTTATGCTAATCCATACAAAGATGTTCCTGATGGATGGTATACACAAAAAGTTTTCGACCCTACTGCATCTATAAAAGCTTTTGCATATACCATTTCCCTTTATGGAAAAGGTGCTGGTAAGGAAAAAGAGGTAAGGGACGCAATTGAAAAGTCGTTAACCGGATATACAAAAGATGCAACATTATCAAATGAACAAACCTCTTCATTTGTGAATGGAAAGCAAACTATCAAAATTTCTTTAAATGGCTCAATGTTGGCAATTGTAATTTCAGCAATTGTGGATGAAACTGCTATGGCAGAACAAGGTGATTAATTGTGTGCAAACTTATTTTAATAAAATTTTTACTTTCTTCGAACAAATTTAGCAGCGTCTAATAAACGCTGCTAAGTTTTTTTAGGAAGACCCTAATTAAATATAATTTCAAATGTGAAATAACCCTTTCAGGAATTTTTAAAAACATGACAATTTGCTTATCATTATTTGTTTTTGTAATTTGGTTTACTGATAACACAATTTATGGAGCAAAAAATCCTTTTTCAAGAGCATTTAAATGACGCCAAACTGATGCTTGACGATGGACAAAATGTAAAAAATATTGAAAAGAAACTTCTTAAAAAAGGTATTGAGCTCCAGCACCTCGAGGAGGTCATGAAAGAAATAAAGCGTCTTTGGCATGCAAAAAGGACTAAGACGGGAGCTCAAATGGTTATTGTTGGAGTGATCTTACTTGGCGCCGGATTTTTTGCAAGCATTTTACTTCATCTCAACGGTTCAAATTCTCTAGATTTTCCACTTTATGGATTAACGGCAGCAGGGGCAATTATACTCAGCATCGGACTGGTATTCATTTTCAATTAAAGCATACTTCAAAACAGTATTCCTATCAAAATATGAATATAAATACCTGTTAAACAACAAGATACATTATTCAGCCTTTTTTAGTATTTTAGTCCCCTCTAAACGATAAAAAGATGAACTATTTAGAATTTGAAAAACCAATTGCTGAGTTACAAGAACAGTTGGAAAAGATTCAGCAGGTTGCAGAAAAAAGTGGTGTTGATGTTTCCAAAACTACTGCCGATATAGAAGAAAAGATCAAGCAGGCACGTATAGAAATTTACAGTAATCTTACGCCTTGGCAACGTGTTCAGGTATCCCGTCATCCCGACAGGCCCTATACTTTAGCTTATATCAATTCAATAACTGACGGAACATTTATGGAATTGCATGGTGACCGTACTGTAAAAGATGATAAAGCAATGGTTGGTGGTTTCGGAAGTATTGATGGTAAAACAGTGATGTTTATTGGTCAGCAAAAAGGTATCAATACCAAAATGCGCCAGATCCGTAATTTCGGAATGCCTAATCCGGAAGGATACCGTAAAGCATTGCGATTAATGAAATTAGCTGAAAAGTTCAACAAACCGATCGTTACATTGATTGACACTCCAGGGGCTTTTCCGGGATTGGAAGCAGAAGAGCGCGGTCAAGGTGAAGCAATTGCCCGTAACTTGCTAGAAATGTCTCAACTTAAAGTTCCTGTTATTTGTATCATCATTGGCGAAGGAGCTTCCGGTGGTGCACTTGGCATTGGAATCGGTGATAAAGTGTTGATGTTGGAAAATACATGGTATTCCGTTATTTCTCCTGAATCTTGTTCTTCTATCTTATGGAGAAACTGGGACAACAAAGAACGAGCAGCAGAAGCATTAAAGTTGACTCCTGAAGATATGTTGGGAAATAAATTAATTGATGGAATTATTCCTGAGCCTATTGGCGGTGCACATACCTTTCCGGAAGAAACATTTAAAACGGTTAAAGCAGAAATTCTAAAACAACTTACGAAGCTGGAAAAATTGGACCCTAAAAAACGTGTTACTCAACGCATCGATAAATTCTGTGCGATGGGTGTAGTGAATGAAGAGGATTAATTTTCAATAAAATTTCTTCAACCTTTATAGTATTGCGACTCAAAGTATTTCAAAGCTTTGCTCCTAAAGAAAAAAATCCTTTCCATGTGAAAGGATTTTTTTTGCTGTATTTATTAAATTAATTCTCAATTAAACAGCCCCAACGCTATCAATTTTCATTCACGAAAATTAAAATTTCTAAACTGCGTGGAGATAGAACTAGCTGGTGTGATCGGTAACGATCACCCATTTGCCATTTATCTTTTTCCATAACAAGGTATAATAACCACCCACATCGCCTTTTTCTCTTTTCAAGTTCCACTTCCCAATTACATAGCAGCTAGTTGTTGAAAGTTCCTCTACACTGATTATTGAAAAATTCAATTCGCCCATCGTAGCCTTATCCGGATAACTTTTTTTATAATTATCGAGCGTGCTTTTCCAACCATATGTAATTCCATTCTTACCGATGAATTTCAAACTATCGTTGTTCCAATAGGAAAGCATGAATCCATCAACATCTCCCTTGTTCCATGCCAACTCCTGTTCATGCATTATTTTTTGAATGGTCGCTTTCATTTTGTTTTCTGTTTGAGAATATGCAATGCATGATAACAAAGCACAAATTGTAAGTAATAAATATTTTTTCATGCCAATAAATTTAACCACATAAAGATTCGTGAATTTATCCTCCAATAGTTATTGTTGCACCACCTTGAGGTGCATCCTCAACAGGAGCCGTATCCGTAAATGACCTCACGTTATTATCCGGACTACGATCAATTAATTTATTGTATGGATCAACTCCTGCCTTCACAGGTTTCTCATTCACAATAATTTCAAATTCCATTATATTCTTATCAATCTTACGTTTTTGTAAATATAATTCTGTCTCCGTTTTTTTACCATTCAGCATTTTGCTTCCAAACACGCCTATATCGATCCAATCAGCGATAGGAATATCTTTCATTTTACCAAGACTATCTGCTCTCATTTTTTTACAATCAACAGTTATTTTAACCAAATATTTTCCGTCCTTCGTTTTTGTGTAAGAACATTTTGTTGTTTTATTTTCATACAACGTAATCGTTTCAAACATATCATTTATGATATACTTTAAACTATCCGGGGTGGCAGCATTGATGAAACTTAAAAATTCTACAGAATTTGTATAAGGAGGTTCCTGAAAAGCCACTTTCTTAAGATATTTCGCCAGGGCTGCATTCAATGAATCTTCTCCAATATAATCCTTCAAGGCATACATCGCCACACTTCCTTTATTGTAATAAATATATTGCTGCGTCTCCACAAGCTTCAGTGGACGTTCATTTTTACCGTCCAATGCTCTTCCTTTTAAATAAGTATTCATTTCATATTTAAGGAATTTTTTCATTGCAGGTTTCCCGAATTCTTTTTCCATTACCATCAATGCTGAATACTGACTCATTGTTTCAGCCATTAATGCAGAGCCTTGAACATTTCCTCCGATAACCTGGTGCGCCCACCATTGATGTGCAACTTCGTGTGCTGTCACATAAAATGGGTAATCAATTGATTCGGGATCCGTTGTATCCACCTTCGCGATAAATCCAATTCCTTCGGAGAATGGAATTGTATTCGGAAAGGATTGTGCAAATGTTGCATAACGAGGAAATTCCAGGATACGAACCTGACGATGTTGGTAAGGTGCAAAGTTCTTCGTATAATAATCCAATGATTTTTTAATTCCATTGATCATCTTGTCAATATTATACTCATGCCCTTTATTATAATATATTTCGATCGCTACTGGCTGTTTATTTGAAGAACCAGCTGAAGGAATCCACTTATCACGTTTCACCTCATACCTTGCTGATAGGAAAGAATAAAAATTTAAAATCTTGCAATCCATTTTATAATGGAAATATTTTCTTCCTTCTTTTTCCCATTCTTTTTGCAAATATCCCGGGGCGATAGCAATCTGATCTTTGACAGTGCTGAGCGTACATTCAAAATCAATCCAGTCGGCATCGCTTGAGATACAATTATTCATCAATGCAAGTGAATCATTTACCTTGGCCATTTTTTCCTTTTTTGCTAAGCCGTATTTTTTACGGTCGGAATCGTCAGACAATTCGGCTCCTTCAGGATAACCGAAGCTTGGCAAGATCTGGCTATTAAAAAAAGTACCATTATAAACAATTGCCGTTCCAGCATCTGTATTTTTAAATCCTTTAGGAAAATAATCCATTGTCACCGCTACCTTCATTGAATCACCCGGTTGAAGCGCTTTTTTCAGTTTATATATCCTGAAGCCATCCGATTTATCATCCAATGCAAGCGTTGCATTATATTTTTTATCAAAATCCATCGCGATCAAATTGGCCTCTGAATAAAAGTTCACTAACAGACTATCAATTTGTTTATTCGTTTTATTTTTCAGAATATAATAACCATTTATTTTTACACCTCTTCGGCGGGGAAAGATATCCACATTCCAATTCGCTGAAACAATACGGGGTTGCGGTGTTTTGGTTAGATGTTTGAATTTTTTCTCAAAATCCGCTTGCGCTATTTCTCCATCTTTTTTTGATATGTTCTTATTTAACACATTTGTATTGTAAAAAATAAAACCGCCTAACAGTAAAAATGCTAAAACACTTAAGCTCATCGCCAATTTCGCATCTCTAGAAAATAAACTTTTAGCCATCCGTAAACGGATCTTGAATCCCTTTTCTTTTCCTCTTGTCCACAACAAATTGGAGAGTATTAGCAAGATCATTGAGAAACTTATCCAATAAGACTTAAATACCACAAACGAAAATAAGATATGTCCATAACCATTCATATCTGAATATGGCAAACGTGGTCCACTGCTATTAAATTGATACAAACCACTATTCCATCCTAAACTGCTTGCCAAAAGTGGCAATACAACGATCAATATCACGGAAACAACATACCCTACAAATTTTTGATTAAATAAAACCTGGATGAACATTGACAAGACACACAAAAGGATCAATCCGATCAATTTAAAACCAAAGAGATCTTTTATATACAAGAGTATCTCGATATGATAAAAATTATTGTACAGCTGAATTAATATTCCCGTGATCATAATGATCAACAGCAAAGTCATTTGCATCATTACAAGTCCCAATAATTTTGACAAAAAAGAAGTACTTGAGGCGATTGGAGAAGCTCCAACCAACTCATCCACTTTAGAATCTTTTTCTCTCCATACCACAATGCCGGAATAAAAAACAATTAGAACAGGAGCAAAAAGCATAAAAAGAACTCCACTTATTTGCAATACTTGGTAGGTGACCAGCAATGTTGGAGTGCCATAAATTGCAGCAGAGACCTGCGATACCAAGGTCAACATTAAAATACTCAAAAGTGCAATGATAAAAAAGAAAATGGTTTTAACGACTTTGAAATATTCAAACTTTGCCAAAAACCAAATCTGATATAAACTGAATTTAAATGAAAAATTCTGATTTGCTTTCGGCAGATCCGACAAGGAAAGTAAAGGAGAGGAGGCAATTGACTTGATCTCATTTTTCTTTCTTCTGAACCATGAAAACGAAACAGGATTATTAAATTGTGAAAATTGGAAACGATAAAATGTCAAGGCACTTATTCCCAATGCTATCCCGACCCATAATAAACGGTTGTATAATAAAATACCATTGAATGGAAGTCCGAATGAATTTTGTTCTTCCACCGACCAATATTTTGTCATGTTAGTAAAAGCCTGGTCTCCGAAAGGATCCAACATGGCTGCAATATTCTGATTGTCTATGTCACCGAGTAATATCGGAGAAACGCCTTTTAAAACCAATAATACAATTGCACCCACATAACCGGAGATCATATTCCTGGAAAAGGTGACCACGGAAAAGAAAATAGCTCCAAGCAATAATGTATTCGGAATCACGAACATCACCAAAGGTTCAACATAATTCATCAAATGAAATCCGCCCAAACGTTCAGTATCTATTCCAGGGAAAGCACAAGTGAGCATATGTCCGAATATAGAACCAGAAACTACAAATAAGGCGACAAGGAAGGAAGCGGAAAAGCGCCCAAACATATATCCGAATTTTGTAATTGGATTCGTGAATAATAGCGGATGCATATTGTATTGAAAATCCTTATACACTGCCGGTGCAATGATCGTGATCAGGATAATAATTCCGATCAGATCTGTATTGATGCTGTTTAACACATCCGCTATAGCTTTCGCTGAATTGATCGTTGCGTTAGTATCACCCGAAGTTCCTATCAAGCCACCCAATGCCGCTGTAACGAACATTGAAAGTAAAAAAAAGACAAAAAAGAAAATATAGGTTGCCGGCTTTTTTAACCAGAGCTTTAATTCGAAAAGAAAAATTTGTTTGAGCATTATATTTAAGTTTAAAGTTTAAAATTGGAAAGTTTAAAGTTTAATACACCGAACTCGGCTTTGAACTTTGAAACTTTGAACTTTGAACTAATTTGTTATCGTTGCAAAATATACATCCTCAAGATCCGCTATTAAAGGCGAAAACGAAGGACCGGGTTGTACAGGACTGAACACATGGATTTGAATTTTCCCTTCCAGTACCTTTGTGGAAATAACACGATGATCTTTTTTATGTGCCGTTAAATCTTCCTTGTCGATTAGCTTCATCCATATCTTACCTTTCATGTCTTCGATCGCTTGTGAAGGTTTTCCATAAAGCAAAACTGTGCCCTGATTCATGATCGCCATATTGGAACATAGATTGCGGACATCTTCCACAATATGTGTTGATAGTATCACAATGATATTTTCGCCAATCTCACTCAACAAATTATGAAAACGATTGCGCTCCATAGGATCCAGACCGGCTGTTGGCTCATCCACAATTATTAATTTAGGATTTCCAAGCAATGCCTGCGCTATTCCAAAACGCTGACGCATTCCACCGGAATAATCGCCGATATTTCTTTTCCTCGCATCAAATAAATTTGTTTGATTCAACAGGGCTTCACATATTTCTTTTCGCTCTTTCGGATTATCGATCCCTTTCAATATCGCAAAATGATTGATCATGTCCCAAGCAGAAACTTTCGGATAAAAACCAAAATCCTGCGGCAAATAACCCAACACTTTTCTCACCTCATCTTTATGTTTCAATACATCAATTTCGCCAAAGGTAATTGTACCGCTATCAGCTTCCTGCAAGGTGGCGATGGTGCGCATCAAGGATGACTTCCCTGCTCCATTCGGACCAAGAAGTCCGAACATTCCACTACCAATTTCCAGATTGATATTGCTTAACGCTTTCAGACCATTGGAATAAGTTTTCGATAGATTGACAATTGATAAATTCATATGTAAAAGTTTAATGTGAGTTCTTGATTGATTGAAAAATTTGCGTCTCTTTGACGAACTATTATTTTATTTGTTACAAGTTAGGTTGAATATAAATTGTTTTTCCTTTACCATCATTTTTTTGCCTGCAAAATTTGCCCTCTTGTTCTTTTTTGATCATAAGAAAAATCTTTCCACTGAGGTTGATAAGACATTTTGAGTTTAAATTATATCACTATTCCATACGCTTCCTTAAAAGCGTCCATAGCATACTCATAGCTTGCATATGCAAATCCTTTATGTCCCCAGTCGGTTCCCCAACTGTTGCGGATAATAAAATATTTTTCTGTGTATCCTACAATTGACATTGCATGTCCGCCATCAATGGATTTTTTATCGTATTTCGTTAATAGTCCGTCTTTTTTCGGATAGTTCCATGAGTCGTCACAATCCAGACAAGTCAATATTGGTCCATGGAAAGCCAGCCATTCTTTAAACAATTGCAGTTTCTCTGCTTTATTTTGAGCAAGATTAAAATAGGCTTTCACTTTGAATTTCCCTGCTACTTTTAAAAAATTCGATTCTTTTATTTTCACCAATTTCCCATTAAAGGGAAGTTGCGTAGCCGTAAGAGCTCCAAATTTTTTTGTCACCTTTAATGCCGACTTCAAACTGGTTCCGGAATCATCTATAAAAGTGGTTGGATAATCAATATACTCATCCATCTCTTTGGAAGCCATCCAGATAAACCTTACCGACATATGCTCTCCCTGCTTTATTTTCCTTGCTTTCGAAAAATGATATCTTAATAATGAATCGGCAGTTGCCCAGCCAACACAAGCTCCCGTCGAACCTTGATTGCCTATTTTCCACCAATTTGCCCGAAGGTCTACCTCTTTTGGAAGAACCTTCTTTTTAGGGCTAAGACCCATTTCTTTTGCTTTGTCCATCTTCCAATCGTCATGCTTATCGCGGGAAGGAACACAATTGAAAACACGTTTTATTTTTGTCATAAATTTAATTTTGATGCAACCTTTATCACTTTTTTAACGTCTATAAATATAGCATAATGATTAATTATATTGCTTTCTGTTATGTGAAATTATTTAAATATCTTTGAGTTAATAAATTTACGTGAAATACCAAAGTATTTCCGAATTCTAAAAAAAAACAGTAATCATGAATAAAAAAATTCTATTTACATTATCAGCCCTCGCATTATTTTTAATCTCAAATGCACAGGAAAAAAAGGTTGAAACATGGCCGAATGGCAACAAGAAAAGCGAAGGTGTAATTATTGGGAATGGCACTGTTGATCCGAATGCTTCCAAAGAAGTGCAACAGCGTCAAGCTGTTAACTTTGTTAAGGATGGCAAATGGTCAACATGGTTCGAAAATGGTATAATACGAACCGAAGAATATTATAAAAATGGAAGTATGATCGGTGCCTGGAAAGTTTGGTATGACAACGGACAAATTGAGTCAGACATCAACTTCACAAACAGACAAGCGGCTTATTTCTTTAAAAATGGTAAAAAACAAAGTGAAGGTGGAATTGCCGATGGCATGATCAATACAGGAAAATGGATTGGTTATTTTGAAAATGGAGTAAAAAATTATGAGGGAACATATACAAAAGAAGGAAACAAAGATGGTGTTTGGACCTGGTATGACGAAAAAGGTGCTGTAACTGTTGTTCAGACATATTTGAATGGAGAGTTAGTAAAATAAAAATTCTCGTTACTTATATAAGATCCCCGGAGTTCTCTTCGGGGATTTTTTGTTCATATCCTAAAAAGGTGTGGGAAATTAATCCCTCAGCTTCATCGCGAGGAGCCCTTAACAAATTACACCCACTGATCAAAATATTTACAAATCACACCTATCATTTAAACTTTGAAGCCATCCAGCAAACGTTATTGGAAGAAATGATATTCTAAAATAAAAGAGCCCTGTGCAATTTACACAGGGCTCTTTTCAAAAAAATCCATTTTCCAATTAATTAATTTCAAAATTACTATTCATAATCTCCTTATTTCATCTCATTCATTATGGAAACAGTTTCGTTCAAGTATATATCCTTCTTGATCGCCTTATACCAATCTTTATTTCTGCTTACCTTAACTGTATCGCTTTCAGGAAAAGCATCTGCTTTCAAACCAATTACTTCTAGGCCTTCGATCTCCTTATCTAATGCTTCCATTTTCTTAGCATCCTCTTTATAGGTCTTTTGTTCCGCTACATATTTATCGAAATTCAAAGAAACGACGGTATTGTCCTTTTGTTTTTTCAAACGTTTTGCAGCATCGTTCAAAATTGCAAAACCTGAACTGTTTTTTACTCGTTCTTCACTATGTGCTCTTAATTCCTCAATCGAATAAGCGGGTTTTAATGCAATGTATTTTGCCGGAGCGATCTCATCCCAAGCCATTGGATAATCCTGCTCTTTTTCTCCCTGATCCAATAAATAATACGGATCTGGCAAAACAATATCCGGAATAACTCCTTTTAATTGCGTTGCTCCTCCGTTTATTCTATAAAATTTTTGAGTTGTGATCTTTACAGAACCTAAAGGTTTGATATTGGCATATGCCGGTGGCAAATAATCATCCAGATCGAAGAATCGTTGAACAGTACCTTTTCCAAAAGAGGCAGGAGATGTTCCAACAATCAAGCCTCTGTTGTAATCCTGCATTGCAGCTGCCATAATTTCGGAAGCAGAAGCGGAATTAGAATTTACCATTACAGTTAATGGTCCGCTATAAACTACTCCCTGATCTCTGTCTTCCAACACTTGTGCTGCTGCATCTTTTTGTTTTACCTGACAGATCGGTCCTTTATCAATGAACAATCCGGCCATATCCACTACATCAGGTAAAGAACCACCACCATTGTAACGAAGATCTAAAATAATTCCTTCTACATTTTCTGATTTCAATTTCTCGAGTTCTTTCTTCATGTCCTTGGAACAACTTCTTCCACTTTTTCCTGAAAAATCAGCGTAAAAAGTAGGCAACTTAATGTATCCGATCTTCTTCTTTCCTTGAATGATAACAGATTGTGCGTATGTATCTTCAATCACAACAATATCCCGGATGATAGGAATAATGATCACACTTGCATCCGGTTTTTTTACTGTCAGACGAACTTCTGTTCCTTTTTTTCCTCTAATCAACTGAACCGCATCGTCCATCCTCATATCAACAACATCAACAGGTTCGGCACTTCCTTGTGCCACTTTTAAGATAATATCTCCCGGTTTTAATTGTCCTTGTTTATAAGATGCACTTCCGGGAACGATACTGCTTACTTTAATGTAACCGTCCTTTTCCTGAAGCTGTGCTCCAATTCCTTCTAATTGTCCACTCATGCTGATATCAAACTGAGCTTTATCTTTCGGAGCAAAAAATTCGGTATGCGGATCATAGATTCCGGTAATTGCATTGAAATAAACAGCTATTCGGTCATTACGATCGATCTCTTTTAAACGCTTGAAATAATCATCATTGTTCTTTAAGATCCGCTTACGGGCCTCTATTTCCAGCTCTTCTTTTGATCTTATTTTAACTGTATCGCTTTTCTCCTTGGCCTTTGTCTGGATGTCCATCATTTCAATAACACGGGAAAGCGTTTGATATTTCAACGATTTCCTCCACTCTTCTTTTAAAGCATTTTTATCTTTTGCATAGTTAAGTTTTTCAGCATCCAACTGAATTGTCTCATCGGTAGAAAAATCAAAAGGTTTGGTTAAAATATCGGTGTAATACGTTTTCGCTTCATCAATCCGAGAATTAATGATCTCAACAGATCTATTGAAAAAATTAAATGTGCCTTTATTGATATCGTCATCGACCAATTTCTCGAATTTTTTAAGTTCATCAATATCCGACTGGATCAGGAACTTCTTATTATAATCCAAACGTTGGATATACAATTTAAACACTTTCTCAGAAAAATCGTTGTCCACAACTTTAGGTGAATAATGCACACTGTTAAGGCTTTGCATTAAAATTTGGTCGATCGCCTCCTCCTTATCTGACTGAACAATATAAGTAGCTGAAATTAATGCTAAGGCAGCTAAAGGAATAACAATTAATAATTTTTTTGATTTCAACATATTATTATAGATAAGTATTTTTACGATTCTATGCCCCTCGAATCTCTCAGGGCGACAACGAAATTAGGATTTGTTTATGACTAATTGATAATTTTTACCGCTAATTTGTAAGTTATAAAGCTTAAAAAAGTTCTTTTTCAGTTTCATTTCGTCCTTATAGATAAAAAAGAGAGTCGAATTCCATAAATCAACAATCAAATAATGTTCCAACTATTGCTGAAACAGATTTCTCGGCTAAACGTTGTTCCGGTCAAAATGCCAAACGGGGGAAACTCCGGTTGAGATAATAATTGACTCCAAAACTCAAAATCTTCTACTCTGCCATTTCCTTATTTTCAAATTTACGAATCTATAACGCCCCTTCTTCTCTTTAGTTACCCGAAATAATTATTATTTAACATTTTATAACAGAATGTTTTTTTGCTATACATTTACACAAGAAAATACCACACCCATAAACTAACCCTTCAAAACTTCCTAAAAAAATGTCAAAACGACTATTAGTGCTCATCGCAGGACTTGTTGTTGCTGCAATGATTGCCTTTACAGTGTACGGTAAATTGCATTCTTCCTCTGACAAAACTGACACAAACCCTGCATTCAGTGCATACATCAATGCATTCACATCAGGAATTATTTCAAACGAATCTACTATTAGAATTTTATTGACGGATGAAATTGGTAAACCGATTGAAATTGGTAAACCTATAGATAAAACATTATTTGATTTTTCGCCATCCATTAAAGGGACAGCAGTTTGGTTAGACAGCAGAACAATAGAGTTCCGCCCCGAAAAGCCCTTGCCACCGAACACGCACTACAAAGCTGAATTTTATCTTTCGGAATTATTAGACGTTCCTTCAGAATTTGAAACCTTCAATTTCGATTTTCAAACGATGCAACAATCGTATGAAGTATTTGTAGATAAAATGACCACCACAGATAAAAAAACGTTACGTACCCAACGCCTGGATGGAACGTTATCTACTGCCGATGTTGCAGATCCGCTTGTGGTTGAAAAAATATTAACGGCTTCACAAAATGGAAAAGATCTTGCAATAACTTGGATCCACGAAGGAAACAGAACTATCAGTAGGTTTACAATCGAAGGAATTCAACGGACAGAAAAAGCCGGAACAGTTGAATTAAAATGGGATGGAGCACCTTTGGACATCGAAATAAAAGGAAATAAAATAATTGATATTCCTGCATTGGGCGACTTTAAAGTTACCGATGTAAAAGTGATCCAAACGCCTGAACAATATGCTATACTTCAGTTCTCAGATCCTATTCTGGAAGATCAAACCTTAGATGGATTGGTGACTTTATCCGGTGGCTCTGTTTTAAAATATATTATTGAAGACAATGAGATCCGTATTTATCCGCAAACCCGTCAGACCGGTCCGCGCACCATCACAGCAGAATTAGGGGTAAAAAATATTTTAGGGATGCCATTGAAAGCCCGCTATTTGATGGAAATATTATTCGAAGAATTAAAACCTGCTGTCGAGTTGATCGGCAAAGGAGTGATATTACCAAATTCCAATGGTTTGATATTCCCTTTCAAAGCAGTCAGTTTAAAAGCAATTGATGTGAAGATCTTAAAGATCTATGAAAAAAATATCCCGCAATTTTTGCAGGTAAATAATCTAGAAGGAAGCAGTGAATTAAGAAGAGTCGGAAAAGTAGTGTTGAAAAAAACAATTCAACTAACTCAAAAAAGCGCAATGGATCTGGGAAAATGGAATACTTATTCTTTTGACCTTGCACAATTGATAAAAGCAGAACCCGGTGCTATCTACAAAGTGATCATCTCTTTCAAAAAAGAATATTCAACCTATAAATGTGACAGCTCAGAACCTGAAAGCATGGATGAATCAGGAATGCAGGAAGTGGTAGATAATACTGACGATGAAGAAGAACGCGACTGGGATTATTATGGCGATTATTATTATGATGATTATGAATATTACGATTATGATTATGACCAACGAGACAACCCTTGCAATAAAGCCTATTACAGAAACAGAGAAGTAAGCAGAAATATTTTGGCTTCCGATCTTGGTCTGATTGCAAAACGCGGTACTGATGGCTCAATGAATTTTGTTGTTACCAATTTAGTAACTACAAAACCTGTCGCCAATGCAACTGTTGAATTATATGATTATCAATTGCAAGTTTTGAAAACACTCAAAACAAATGCAGATGGTATGTGTGATGCTACATTTAAAAAGAAACCTTTTTTAATGCTTGTAAAAAGTGGAACACAACGCGGCTACCTAAAATTAGATGACGGCTCTTCTTTATCATTAAGTGCTTTCGATGTTTCTGGTGAAGAAGTTCAAAAAGGATTGAAAGGATTTATTTATGGTGAACGTGGTGTATGTCGACCGGGAGATACTTTGTTTTTGACATTCATGCTGGAAGACAAATTAAATACTTTACCAAAAAACCATCCTGTACAATTTGAACTTTTGAATCCGCAAGGACAAGTCATCAGAAAAATGATGAAGACCGTTGGATTAAATGGTTTCTATAATTTTACAACAACAACAGAAAAAAGTTCTCCGACAGGAAACTGGACTGCACGTGTGAAAGTAGGCGGAGCCTGGTTCACCAAGAACATAAAAATAGAAACGATCATGCCGAATCGTTTGAAAATAAAATTGGCATTTCCGGGTGATAAACTTTCTGTCGCACATAAAGAAGACAATGGAACACTGGAAGTGAAATGGCTGATGGGTGCCATTGCAAAAAATCTGAATGCAAAAATAGAAGTGACATTAACTGAATCACAAACCACTTTTAAAAATTATGAAGAATATAATTTTGATGATGCTGCAAGAAATTTCACTTCAGAAGCGCAAACAATTTTTGACGGTGCCACGGATGAAAACGGAAAAGCAATTGTAAAACCGAACTTAACAGTAAATGATGCTGCTCCGGGAATGTTGCGTGCGAACTTCAAATTGCGCGTATTCGAACCGGGTGGTGCATTTAGTGTGGATCAATTTTCATTACCCTATTCTCCATACGAATCATACGTTGGTATGAAAGTTCCTGAAGGAAATAAATTTACAGGAATGTTGGTGACTGATACCAATCACATTGTGAAAGTAGTGACATTGAATAGCGATGGTAAACCTGTTTCGAAAAGTAAACTGAAAGTACAAGTATATAAAGTCGGTTGGAGATGGTGGTGGGATAGCTATGATGGCGACTTGGCAAATTATGTTGGAAACGAATACAAACAGCCCATTCAAGATCAGGTTATTTCTACAGTGAATGGTAAAGGACAATTCACTTTGCGCATCAACCGTCCTGACTGGGGACGTTTTTATGTATGTGTGACAGATGAAGAAAGCGGACATCGCACCGGACAAACTGTTTATATCGACTGGCCGGCATGGGTTGGAGAATCTCCGAAAGGAAATGAAGGCGCAACTTTACTTTCATTCAGCTCTGATAAAAAACAATACAATGTCGGAGAAGATGTGAAACTAACCATTCCATCAAGTGGAGAAGGCCGCGCATTGATTAGCGTAGAAAGTGGTTCAAAAGTGATTAAAGCATTCTGGGCGGAAACAAAAAAAGGTCAGACAACTTTTAACTTCAAGGTAACGCCCGACATGACACCGAACGTATATGTAAATGTAACGATGATACAACCACATGCGCAAACGAAGAACGATCTTCCTATTCGTTTATATGGTGTTGTTCCGATTTCTGTGGAAGATCCTGCAACACATTTAACTCCGGTAATTAAAACACCTGATGTCTGGAAACCTGAGAAGAAATGTGCTGTAACGGTTTCTGAAAAAGATGGAAAAGAAATGACCTATACCATCGCTATTGTTGACGAAGGATTATTAGACCTCACACGATTTAAAACTCCTGATCCGTGGAGCGCCTTTTATGCACGTGAAGCATTGGGCGTTAAAACATGGGACATGTTCGACATGGTAATGGGAGCTTACGGAGCTGAGCTATCACGCATCTTAGCGATAGGTGGTGACGGTGACATAAATAATAAAGGAGGAAATAAAGCCAATCGTTTTAAACCGATGGTGAAATTCATGGGTCCATACTTCTTGAAAAAGGGACAAACAGTGACGCATGAATTTATGATGCCTCAATATGTTGGCTCGGTAAGAACAATGGTAATAGCAGGTTACAATGGTGCTTACGGCTCATCTGACAAAACAACACCTGTTCGTGATCCGCTGATGATCCTCGGAACATTGCCTCGTGTGGTTGGTCCGGGTGAAGAAGTAGATCTTCCTGTTTCTGTTTTTGCAATGGAAAAACAAGTGAAGAATGTGAAAGTGGAAATCCAAACCAACAACATGTTCACAGCTTTAGATGGAAAATCAAAATCAATTACGTTCAAAGAGATTGGTGATGACGTAGTGAACTTTAAACTAAAAGTAAACTCGGGACTCGGAATTGGTAAAGTAAAAATTATCGCAACAAGCGGTGCAGAAAAAGCGGTATACGACATTGAAATTGATGTTCGAAATCCGAATCCGAAAGTAGTGAATGTTTTGGAAACGATAGTTGAACCGGGTAAAACATGGACATCACCATACACACCCGCAGGTATGACAGGAACAAATAAAGGAACGCTTGAATTGTCGAGCATTCCTCCTATTAATTTAGGCGAACGCTTGAAATATTTAATAGAATATCCACATGGTTGTATCGAACAAACAACATCATCGGTATTCCCACAATTGTTCTTATCGGATATCATGGAATTAAATAGTGATTTCAAAATAGCAATAGATAAAAACATCAAAGCAGGAATTGAACGCTTGAAATTATTCCAGACCTCAAATGGTGGAATGAGTTATTGGGCAGGGCAATATGATGCTGATGATTGGGGAACAAGTTATGCTGGACACTTCTTACTTGAAGCGGAAGCGAAAGGATATACCTTACCTCCGGGCTTAATGGATAATTGGAAACGTTACCAACGCAACATGGCGAATGCATGGACAACACGATCTACAAATCATGGTTATTATTATAATTACGATCTGGAACAAGCGTATCGTTTGTACACACTTGCATTGGCAAAGGCACCTGAATTAGGTGCAATGAACCGATTGAAAGAATACAAAGATCTTTCAGTAGCTGCAAAATGGAGATTGGCAGCGGCTTATGCAAAAGCTGGGCAACCTGAAATTGCTAAAAAATTAATTGCAGGATTGCCCTACGTTATTGCACCTTACCGTGAGATGTGTTATAGTTACGGTTCTAACGACCGTGACGAAGCGATGATCTTAGAAACATTGACACTGCTGAATGAAAAAGTAAAAGCAGGTTCAGTTGTAAAAAGTGTTTCTAAAGCATTGAGCTCTAGCCAATGGATGAGCACACAAACAACAGCATATTGTTTGATAGCGGTTTCTAAATTTGCAACAGCAGGTGGTGCAAGCAAAGAAATGAAATACAATGTAAAGATCAATTCAAATGCACCAATTGCATTGAACACACAATTGCCGGTAAAACAAATTGACATGTCGCTGAAAGGCGCTGCACCGGGAACAATTTCTGTTACAAATAACGGAACAGGAATTATGTTTGCACGAGTGATACTCGAAGGCATTCCTGAAACAGGCGACCAGACAGAAGCTGACAACGATCTGAAAGTAACAATCAATTATACCAACATGAAAGGCGGAACAATTGATGTTACGAAGCTGGAACAAGGAAGTGACTTTATTGCAGAGGTACAGATCACTAATCCGGGAACACGCGGTGAGTATATGCAAATGGCGCTTTCAGAAATTTTCCCTTCAGGTTGGGAAATTCACAACACCAGGATGGATGAAGCAGAAAGCGTTATCAAGAGCGATTATCCGACTTATCAGGATATACGTGATGACAGAGTGTATACGTATTTTAATATTTCACCATATAAAACAAGCACCTTCCGAATTGTATTGAATGCTGCGTATGTCGGAAGATTTTATTTACCGACTATCTATTGTGAAGCGATGTACGACAATACAATTAATTCACGTAAGCCTGGTAAATGGGTTGAAGTGGTGAAGCCGGGAGGGGAATAATATTTAACCGATAAATGAAAATAAAAACAGCTTCGTAATCTTGCGGAGCTGTTTTTTATAAAATTTCCTATAATGAAGAAATTAAAAACATACAGCTTATTAGCGCTTCTTTTTCTGTTTACCGGCTGCTCATGGCAAGAATATTTTATTTTAACGAATTCCTCTGAATCAAGCATTATGTTATCATACACCATTTCCAAAGTGGATGGTTTTGCTATTTTTGATGAGACACCTTCCATTTACCAAATGAACAATTCAGGAGAAATAGATTGGGAAAAAAGAATAATTATTGACGACAAGGATAGTTCAGCCCTCAGTTTCCATTATACACTTCCGGCAAATAGTATTCTCATTTTAGGAAATCTTAGCAACGACCACTATACAAGTCATAATCAATATTATATCAATGGCCGTGTTTTCAATTTTCGAATGATGGAAATAAAAAAAAAAGATGGAATAGTTACAATACCTGCTAGTCAATTTGACCGCTTTTTCAAAAAGAAAAATGGCTATATCAATTATGAAGTGAAATAAAAATAGAATCTTTGATAAATAAAAATCCTGAATAAATATGAAAAAAATATTAATCATACATGCACACCCCGAAAATCAATCATTTTCTTCAAGTTTAAGAACAACTGCGAACGAGCACTTTTCAAAAATGGGTTATTCAGTAAAAGAAAGTGACCTCTATGCCATGAGATTTGATCCTGTCGGAAATAAAAATGATTTTAAAGAACTGAATGATTCGAAATTTTTCAAATACCAAATGGAACAAGCAAATGCATTCAATAAAGAGCTTTTCACAGATACTTTAAAAGAGGAAATGGACAAACTTGCCTGGTGCGACATTTTGATATTTAATTTTCCATTGTGGTGGTTTGGTTTGCCAGCCATCCTGAAAGGTTGGGTAGACAGAGTATTCGCAATGGGATTTGTATATGGGAGCGGAAAGGGCATTTATGAAAACGGAATCTTTAAAGATAAAACAGCTTTTATAACCATGACCACCGGTGGACCTGAAATAGCTTACAACGGAGGCAAAAATGGCGAGTTAGACACTATACTGTTTCCCATCCACCACGGCATGTTTTATTTTACCGGAATGACAGTATTGCCACCTTTCATAAGTTATAGTCCTGCAAGAAAAACAGAAGAAGAACTCAAAAATGAAATAGATCGTTACAAAGAATACTTAAATAAGTTAGACACTTTTACACCGTTGTACAAGGCGTAATTTGTCCGTATGCGATAGTATCAAAAACAAACTTTATTTCAATTTATGCTAATATAACATATTCTACAAAATAGTTTTCTAAACAGTATATTTTTTTACATATTCATATTTAAATTAACAACAAACATAATTTCATGCCCAACCCAAAGATCCAACCTTCCAATCTGGAATTTTTAAAGCTGATCAAGAAAAACAATAACCGTGATTGGTTCAATGCCCACAAAGAAAGATACCTGAATGAGCATAATGATATTATTGCCTTTGCTGATGCATTGTTAATGGAAATGAATAAACACGATGTGATAGAAAATCCATCCGGCAAAAAAAGTCTTCACCGAATTTATCGTGACACACGTTTTTCAAAAGAAAAGACACCCTACAAAACCAATTGGAGTGGTGGATTTCAACGTTCCACAAAAAAACGCAGGGGAGGTTATTATTTCCATATCGAAGCGGGAAATACATTTGTGGCAGGCGGTTTCTGGGGACCAGAGCCGAAAGACCTAAAACGCATTCGTGATGAATTTGCTTACGATGCAACAACATTTCGCAAGATCTTGAAAAGCAAAAACTTTGTAAATACTTTTGGAACTTTAAAAGGAGAACAAATAAAAACAACACCCAAAGGTTTTGATGCCTCCGACCCTTCCATTGACCTCTTACGTTATAAACAATTTCTTCTCATTAAAAAATTCAGCGACAAAGAAGTGTTAAGTTCCAATTTCGTAAAGCAAATGAATGATGCTTTTAAAGCTATGCGCCCATTCTTAGATCAGATGACGGAAGTGCTGACAACAGATGTAAATGGAATCTCAATCGTTTAATTTTTATTATAAAAAATTGCAGAATACTTATTTCCTTGCGACATTACTCCAAAATAAACAATTAAACGGAATTATATTGATTCTTATCAATCGCCAGATTGATAAGAATCAATATAAATAAATTCAAAAAAACACACATTTGAATTTATTATAGAAAGACAAAATAACGAACATTTAATTATAAATATTTTTTCTGGGATAATAGGTTATTGGACTTCCATAAAAAAGAAAAAAACCGGAATGTTTTACATTGTCGTTAACCTCAACTAAGGAAATGATGATATTCTCCGTTTCAAAAGATAAAACAAAACACAATGATTCGCAGGTATCAAAAATATCAATTAAAAGATCAGTTGTATACATATTAATATTTTCCTCAACGCTTTCAACTCCGGCACAGGCACAAAACTACGACATTCAATCAGCTATATTTAATACCGTAATTGGAGGAATTGCAGGTGGAATTGGGGCAATCATAAATAAAAAGGAAAATGAGAAATGTAAAAAAGTCTTTGTAAAAAACTTTCTGATAGGGGCATTTGGAGGAGCGGTGATGTATGGAGGAAAAAAAACAACTTCATTAATTGGGGTCAAACATGAATTAGGATATGCTTGGCTTTCGAGAGCGATCTATAATGTAGGAAATTCAATTGTTGAAAATGCTGCGGCAAATAGAAAATTTGGAGCAATATGGCATTATGATATTGGTTTTATCAGACTGGAATATGAAACGCAAGGCAAAATCTTTCACACCAAAGTAATGCCGACATCATTTTCAGGAATGATCTATCTGGCAGGCACAGGGAAATTCGACCTTAAAAAATCCCTTCAAACAGGCACACCCATATTTTATACTCCAATAATAAATCACGATACACTTATTGCTGCAATTACCAGTACAAACGGTCTTGTATTCCGATCAGCATTCTATAATCCTTATTTATATGAAAATATTGGTCATGAGATAATACACACCTATCAATTTCAAGACTTTTCAGGATTTAACACCTGTTTAATACCCGTTTCTGAAAAGTGGAAAATAAGATCTCCGGCATATAAAAAGTTAAGTAACTGGATCTATCTTGATTTTAATTATGAGGTAATGATGTTTAACTACTACATTTTATATGGAGGCAATAGTGGAAATAAATATTACCACAATTTTTTAGAAAATGAAGCCCAAACATTATCCAGCAATAAAAGACTCTAAAAATTCTCCTACTAGGGAATCAGATATTATGAATATCATTGATGACAATCAAAATTTATAGTGACTAAGGTCACCGAATCTAATATTGCAAAGAGATACATTTGAGCAGATAGAGTTCTTTTTTAAAAACTTTTTGGATAGCTATTTGATGGTCATCTGAACAATCATCGGTTCTCTAATTTATATATTGCCTATTTAATAGAAAACAATTCGTTAAAGAAATAAAAGTACGCGCTAAGGATCACTAAAATAATCAGAAATGTGTTTTTCAACGGAAGCAAGTTTTAGTGCCAGCGCATTACTTTCATTAGCAGGTGTAGCCGCCATTAAAAACATTCAAACAAGATCCCAACTGGCATTTGCATGTATTCCATTGATCTTTGCTTTTCAGCAATTCTCCGAGGGATTTGTATGGTTATCCTCTACCAATGACAATTTGATTGAATTCCATCAATTATCAGTAAATAGCTTTATTGTCATTGCGCAAGTGCTGTGGCCATTTTGGGTGCCTTATTCAATGATCCTAATAGAAAAGGATAAAAATCAAAAAAGAAAATTATACATACTTTTAGTATTTGGAAGTCTGTTATCAACTTACCATATGATCTGTCTTTATCTATTCGATGTAACAGCTGAAGTAAGGTCTTATCATATTTATTATCAACTTAATTTCCCTCATATTGGCAGGGAGATCGAAGGAATATTTTACATTATTCCAACAATTATTCCTCCTTTTATATCCACCATAAAGGGAATGAAGTTATTTGGTATTCTAATATTCAGCTCCTTTTTAGTTTCCGCAATGCTATATAATGAGTATGCAATTTCGGTTTGGTGTTTTTTTGCAGCCATTGTAAGTGTAATGGTATATTCAATTATTAAACAACCAGAATTCATCAAACAATCAGAAATAAAATTACGATTCAAAAAAGATCTACCAAGCCCTTGATTTGATTCTTGGTGTTATTAATTAAAAGTCTTTCCTTCTTATTGATCTTTCTGTAGGCTCCGGCAATTTTCTCGATTGCCGTAATTGATTTTTCAATCAAAGTAAAATCCAAGTCAATAATATTGGCATCCAAAAAATTTACGAAAGAAGCATGGGCTTCCTCTATGCTTATTTTTTTATTAATACAATCATCGAATTCAAAATAAGTATAAAAAGCCTGATTCATTCCTGAAGAATCAGTGGAGGTTTCAAAAAAAGCCAATTCTTTCCAAACAAATTCATTCAGCGCCTCCACTTCCTGCTTTTGAATCTTATCGTCAACTTTGGCAATTGCGTATAATAACCTGCCTAGTTGCTTATAAAACTGTTTCAACCTTTCATTCGTTTTCATTGAAGTTAAATCTTTCATTGTTGCATATTGTTAATTATGTTAATATGTCAGTATCCTCAAAGAATCGCTGTTTTCATTTCGAATTTCAAATAAACACGACAGAAGTTTTTTTGTAATGAAAAGCTAACAAAGGAATTTTTGTATGGTAAGACAGTGTCTTAGTAATACTTTTCGACAGAAGTTTTTCAAGCAAAGTACGATTCCTGGTAGAGATGGACAAAAGATCTGTGGTTTTACTTTTAATATATTTCTCAATCTCCCTTTCCTCCTCTTTACCATAAAGTATCTGAAAGGATAACTTTTTATATTTTACTTTTCGATCCACTTTTCTTATAAATGTATTCAGAATTTCTTTTTCAGAATCAACAGTGAACTCCCTAACTGCAACATGAAGCACATTGAGTTTTGATTTAAATATTTTTGCTATTTCCACAAGTTTTTTCAAGATGATAATATCACTGGAATGATAATCCGATGCATAGGTAATTCTTTTCAAACCTGTAAACGATGCCTTCAATGGAATTGTCAGCACAGGACATTTTGCTTTTTCAATGATTTCTCCGGCAACGCTTCCAATGAATATTTCTTTTATCCCGCTAGCACCTTTGGTCCCCATAATAACAAGATCAATCTTTTTCCTAGCAACAGTCTCCAAAATACTGTTAACAGTAGGATACTCCATACTAATATGATCGATCTTAATTTTACTCGCTTTCTTCACTTTGGAAATCAAAGAAATAAGTTGTTTTTCGGAATTCCCCTTCGCCAAGGCGTTTATTTGGGCAAAATATTCGACAGGAAGATCGGGCGAGTAGAGCTCAATTTGGTAGGCATGTAATAAAATAATTTTCGAATTCGTTTTTTCAGCAAACTTTACGGCATACGTCAATGCATTAGTAGCATACTTCGAAAAATCTGTTGGAACCAAAATAGTGTTCATAGCTATCGCTGTAATTTTATGACAAATATATTTTAAGAGAAAATTAAGGCAAATGCAAACTATCAATATTTTCAATGATTAAGCGCACTGCTATTTGAATTTGCATAAAAAAATTATAAAAACGAAGACAAAAAATAGCCCGTAAGTGATAAGCATCAGTATTTTCTTTGATTTAATTCATTCTTAGAAAGAGGAATAAAGAATAATTTGGTTGTTGCACTTCATCGTATTATTCCAAACTATAAATATGCCTACTACAATTTGTATTAGTTTCATGTATAAAAGCCAATCGATAAGAAATATCAAAGGTTTTATATCCGGCACTAAATTGTATCTATTGCTATTGCTATTGAATAGTAATTCGTTGAACAGCCAAAACACACAATCAAAATCGGCAAAAACAATTCAAGCAAAAATTGAAATTGGTCCCGAATATATTTGGCATTCAAACATCGGCAATGAAATTAATACAACATCCTTCAATTTACTATTTTGGACACACTATTTTAAAAACGCACAACTGGACATGCATTTTGGTCTGACAGCAACCGAGGCAAAGGGAACAATACAAGATTGGTATACACAGAATTCACCAATCATTTATCATGAATCAACAGCAAAGGGAATTGGGCCAATCGTTCATTTTCAGCAAATTATATTTGAAATGGCCCCGATTTCAATATTTGCTGCACCAAGTGTCGGTATCATCTTTTATGATAAGAACTTCCCATATGGTGGCGATTTCTATAATTTCATGTGGAGAATGAGCATACTTTTTGAATACAGAATAAATGAAAATTATTCATTTAATATTGGGGTTAAATGGATGCATGTTTCAAACGGTCAGGGAACAGGACCTTACAACCCATTTTATGAAGGAAAAGGATTTAGTGTGACATTGACAAGACAACTATATTTTAAAAGATAGAATACAGCATGTTCAATTTGTAACTATTCAATTATGTCTGCCTATATTTGAATGTTAAAACGATTTGATATAACTGATTAAATAAACAGGAGACAAAGTAAGAACCAAGCATCTTAATAATTTATCAAATGAAAATACCCTCAGCAGATCAAATACGAGCAACAGATTCATTCACAATAAAAAAGGAACCAATTTCATCATTGGATCTGATGGAACGCGCTTCAGAAGCTTGTGTAAATTGGATAAAAGAGCGATTCGACAATAAATATGAGTTTAAAATAGTTTGCGGAACAGGAAATAATGGCGGCGATGGATTAGCCATCGCAAGACTACTAAAAAAAAATCATTATAAGATAGAAGTACTCATCATTAACCATTCGAAAAACCGAAGCGCAGATTTTAATGCCAATCTTGAAAAATTAAAACTAATCTCAAACAGCAATTCATGTATTGATGAAATTAATTCCATCGAATCTTTCCAAACAGCCTTTTTACTTAATGACAATAGTGTAATAATCGATGCGCTGATTGGCTCAGGCATAAACAAACCGATAGAGGGACTTGCCTCTCAAATAATTGAACTTGTCAATCAATCAGATAAAAAAATTATTTCAATCGACCTACCTTCAGGTTTATATGGTGATAAATTAAATAACATAAAGGATACAATTATTAAGGCTAACTATACGCTTTCCTTCCAATTCCCAAAGGCTTCATTTATGTACCCTGAAACAGCTGGTTATGTAGGAGAATTCAATGTTTTAAACATTGGGTTGAGTTCGAAATTCATAAAGGGTCTTCCTGTTCAAAATTATTTAACTACAAAAGAAGATATCATTCCGTTATTAAAAAAGAGAACCAAATTTGCACATAAAGGTGATTTCGGACATTCATTAATTATTGCTGGCAGTTACGGAAAAATTGGAGCAGCTGTTCTGGCTGCAAAAGCTTGTCTAAAAAGTGGGACAGGTTTATTAACGATGTGCATTCCTAAATGTGGTTATGAAATAATCCAAGCGACCATTCCTGAGGGGATGGTAGAGGCAGATCCTGAGTTAAATTTTATTTCCCATGAAATAGAAATTGAGAAATATAATTCAGTCGCTGCAGGTCCGGGATTGGGTACCAATAAGCACACTCAAATTTTTCTTGATAAATTAATTCAGACCACTTTTATTCCATTGGTATTAGATGCGGATGCAATAAATATGATTTCAGAAAATAAAAACTGGCTAAATAATATTCCAGAAAACAGTGTTTTCACTCCTCATTTGAAAGAATTCGAACGCTTAGCAGGGAAATCTACAAACAGTTCAGACAGATTGGAATTACAGAGGACTTTTTCAAAAAAATATTCTGTTTATGTTGTTTTAAAAGGTGCTCATTCATCAATTTCTTGTCCCAATGGAGATATCCATTTTAACTCAACAGGAAATCCAGGCATGGCAAAAGGCGGCAGCGGAGATGTTCTGACAGGAATCATCACATCCTTTTTAGCACAGGGTTATTCGTCAGAACACGCTTGTATAATAGGAGTTTACATTCACGGACTTGCAGGAGATATCGCTGCTCAGCGTTTATCAGAAGAAAGTATGATCGCTTCTGATATTATTGAAAGCCTGGGTTCTGCATTTAAATTACTGAACTAATATCCACAAAAAATATTTTTGTAACTTTGATATTCCGCCACCTCCTAACATAGAAACATTCAATGAAAACTAAATTCTACCTTTTTATTTTTTGTGTAAGCATCCTTTCAAGCAGCTGTTCAAAATATGGATATGTACAATTAAAATATCCGACACAACCGAATGCAGTTATGCCTGATAACATCAAAACCATTGCAGTTGTGAATAGATCTCTTTCACCAAAAGATGATAAAAGTAAAGGTAATGCCATAACTGAAGCAATCATAACAGGTGAAATAGCGGGCTCCGACAAATTGGCTTCGGATGAATGTATCAAAGCTGTGTTTGACGGGTTCAACGGTTACAAAGGAATTTCAATTGCATTTCCGGCAACGAGCCGACTAATAGGTACAGGAACACGTGCAACCCCCGACCCATTGGATTGGAACAGAGTGAAACAAATTTGTGACTCAACAAAAGCGGATGCCTTACTCGTGTTAGAAATGTTTGATTCCAATTCCGATCTTATTCTGAGCGGAGTAACAAACCAGATCAACAACGTTCTTTCCGGAACAATTGACGCTCCTAGGCCTCCCAGCCAAATCAGAATGAATGTTAGCAGCTATTGGAGAATGTATGACCCCGTTAATCAAAAGATCATTGACCAGTTTCAAACAAGTAATTACCTGACATTTAATTCAAGCGGAATACTAAATATCCCACCACCGGAAGCATTGCCACAAACTGCATATGCTGCAGGATCACAATACGTCGACCGTTTTATGCCCGGCTATTATTATGTTAAACGCGAAATGTATAAAAGAGTAAAGGGAGCATATAAACAACAATTCAAAACCGGATTTAGAAAATCAGAAGTTGCAAATTGGGAAGGAGCAATCGTTGTTTGGAATGATATAGCGAGCAAATCATCAGGCAATAATGCAGGAAAAGCTTGCTTAAATTTAGCTGTGGCATATGAAGTATTAGGAAAAACAGAAGAGGCACTGAAATGGGCAAAAAAATCCTATGAAGATTATGGAAATAAATTAGGTCGCGAATATGCGAACCAGTTGAAGTATCGAATAAATATTGAATAAACTAAATTAGCAAAAATTGACAGTTCGAATATATTTGTTTCCATTAATTCAAACGTATCAAAGAACATCAATAAGTTTGATATCAAAAATTAAAACACTGTTTCCGGGAATGCCATTATAATCCTCAGTACCATAACCAAGATCAGCAGGAATTATCAACTTCCCTTTACCACCCTTTTTAAAATATGGAATACCATCGGTCCATCCTTTTATAACTTCATCCAACCCGAAAGTTATTCCTTCCGGACCACTTTCATCAAAAACTTTTCCATCAACAAAATATCCTTTATATGCAACAGTTACTTTTGATGAAGCTTTTGGTTGCGCACCGCTCCCGGCTTCATCAATAATATAATACAAACCAGTTCCTGTAGGAGTTACATTCAAATGGTTGTCGCTGATATACTTTTTGATGATTTCCTGTTGTTGGGTAACAGGTTTTTTTTCATCATTGCATGAACAAAAAAGGACAGCTGAAAAAAGAAAAGGAAAAATATATTTCATAGACTATTAATTTTTCACAAATATAAGATATAAAAAAAGAAGTTATTTTTAATTCTCACCTACAATTTCCCCGAGCCCTTCACTCGTAATATTCTTGATCGCTGGATTGCCTCTATATTTAACACCACACAATCCTTTTGCATCAATGATCAATTCCTTTGAAGCAAACACTTCGGCTTTTCCAACACCATCGGAATCTAAATTTAATTTTTCTGCTTTCAGACCAAACGCCTCCAAAACCCCTATGCCATTATGTTTTACATGAACATCTTTTGCCGCACCTTCCAAAATCAAAGCCCCTACCATTTCGGAATTAATACTCAACTTATCGGATTCTAAATTTAATCGTGTTTTACCGGCGCCCTTCAAGTCAAGTTCCAAATCTTTTAATTTCAATTTACCAAAGCAATCCATCATTCCTACTCCATCTGTACTTAATTTAGAGATATCAACAAAACTTATGTAAATATTTATCTTTTTCATTTTACTTATGGTAGAATTATCCTTCCATTTTATAGTTAAAACACCGTTTTCAACCGATGTTAAAATCAGAGGCAATATATTTTCGTCTGCCTCGATCTTTAATGATTCTTTATTTTTTTGTGAAAGAAAAACATTAAAAACACCGGTCAGCTCAATTTTATTAAAGGAAGATATCTCCCTGTTCTCCAATTTCAATTTACCATTGCCTTCAACTTTTTCAGATCCATCACCTGACTTTACTGTCATATTATCGCAACCAACAAACAAAAGAGCAACAAATACAATTGTCACCCTAATAATAGAAGAAAAACTTTTCATGTTTATTAATTTTGAAAATTATAAATTACTAATTGTCCGATAGGACGAAAAGAACAAACAAAAGTTACACTTCTTTAGATAGCCTACTAATATTGGTAAAATTAATAAAACAGGACTGTTTGCCAACTAATTAATTAGTTGTATTTTTATCGGAAAGAAACAAGAAATGCTGGATAACTGAATAGAAAGAACAGCGAAAGTCCTAGTACTAAAACAACAAACATCCTTTTAAATAATAATTTTCAATAATTTGAAATCACATACAATATTCGAAATTCAAAAAGAATTGAACACACTTGAAAAAAAAGATGTGCTTGAATTGTGTATGCGTTTGGCTAAGCATAAAAAAGAAAACAAAGAACTTCTCTCCTATTTACTTTTTGAAGTAAATGACGAAAAAGAATATCTGGAAAAAGTAAAAAAGGAGATCGATGAACTTTTTTATGACATCAACAGGAAGTCGGCATATACAACAAAAAAGGGATTGCAAAAGGTTGTACGCAATCTGACTAAATTCATTAAGAACTCCAGTAAAAAAGAAACGGAATTGGATTTGAGAATATACTTTTGCAAAAAAATAAAAACAGCAAGAATCGATCTGGATTCCAGCAAGATCATTTTCAATCTATATTACAGGGAAATAGAAAAAATAAAAACTGCATTTTCAAAATTACATGAAGATCTGCAATATGATTATCGAGACGATCTGGAAAAATTATCGATTATATAATAAATGAATATCTAAAATATTCTCTGAAGTATTAACGGTATTTGCCAATACGGCTGTACCGTAATCAAAGGTCTGTACACGATTTGCCTCGACTACATACAACTTATTATTCACATCATCATATTTCATTTTTACGGCTGTATACCCCGTCAAATAGGTGGTAACACTTCCCATAGAATATTGATATTTGTATATTGTTCCATTAGAATGTCCTAACAAATAAGTGTCAGCATCAATCTTTAACGCACTCAACAAACTACCTGCAGCTAAAGAGAATGGATAAGGGCTCCATAAATTATTAGCACTTCTATCAAACAATTGAACAACTGCTTGTCCGGCAATATTACCAAATACAAATACATTCGAAATATCCTTTTCACAAAACTGGACCACATCTTGACTCATCAAGCAATTTTTTTCAATGCTCCCGGTTGGAAAATAGGTAACTATTTTTTTTGCAGACGATAGTGCATCAATTTCTTCTGCGATCAAATAGCCATCATTAAAACAAAGGTGCTGGGCATAATATCCTGACAAGGCATTAGCACCATAAATAATACTCCCGCTATAGTCATAACCTTTTATGTTTCCATCATATCTGGAAACGTAACAATAATAATCATCATTAAAATACCCTGTAAAATAAGGATTTGCAGAAATAACCGGAGCTATTGAAAATCTGGGACTATTATATTGCAAAATATGTCCAGAAAAATTACCAGTATAATTACCGCATAAATAGGCTTGTTGATAATAATTACTTATGGAAGAAGCCTGATAATCACCGGGAAAAGAATGGAAAGGTACAACAGAAGAAAAGGTTGCATCAATGGTAGATAAATTTGTTTGAGCATTACTTGTATTAGTAACCACATATACTGTACTTAAATTTTTTGGAACTTCTATTAAGTATATTTTTTGATATTTATGAGCATCATTCTTTCCATCAGACGCTGTAATTTTAATATTATAAATTCCACTTAACAAATGAATGTTATCCAAATAGTATTGCATATTAATTGTCATTGATGGGGATGAAACGGAAACTGGAATCGTAAGATGCACCAAATGTTCGTTTGCATCCAATAAACTAACCGAAACAGCCGTTATTTTGGTGTCATCTGTAACTGTTGCGTTCACAGTTACATAACCATTCACATTAAAGGTTTGATTTGCTATCGGAGTATTAAAAGTGATTTTCGGAGCCGTTTCATCTGTCTCCTTTTTACAGGAAAACAGGCTAATAATCAGGAATAAACTCAAATAAAAATATATTTTGTCCACAGCAATCATTCAATAAAGTTAAGTAATTACATCAAAACTAGCTAGAAGGATATATAATTAATGTTAATAAGATGTTTATGACCTGTTTAAAAATATTTTTCCAATCTAAATCTTTCAAATTTTGATAAATTTGTACTATGACTGATTTCGCAACAAAAAACGATATAAACTCACGAAGAAGAGTGAGCAAAACCACTACAACACAACAGCTAATGGACATTGGCAAAATGCCTCCTCAAGCGGTTGAATTAGAAGAGGCTGTTTTGGGTGCTTTAATGCTCGAAAAAGACGCTTTGACAAATGTTATTGATATTTTAAAGCCACAAAGTTTTTATAAAGATTCCCATTCCCGAATTTTTCATGCGATTGAACAACTTTTTACTCGTTCCGAGCCTGTAGATATCCTTACCGTAACACAGGAATTAAAAAAAACAGGAGAACTGGATATCGTTGGTGGGGCCTATTACATTACCCAGCTAACTAACCGGGTTGCTTCTGCAGCAAATGCAGAGTTTCATGCCCGTATTGTCGCTCAGAAATTCATTCAACGTGAATTGATACGTATCTCTACAAAAACGATTAATGATGCCTATGAAGACGGCTCTGACGTTTTTGACCTGTTAGATAATGCAGAAAAAAATCTTTTCTCCATCGTTGAAGGGAATATCAAAAAGAATTATGATAAGATGAGTACACTTATCCGTAAAGCCATCGATCAAATTGAGATCACAAAAAACAACAAGGGCAATTTCTCAGGTGTCCCTTCTGGACTGACAGCACTGGACAGACTAACATCAGGTTGGCAAAAATCTGATCTCGTTATTATAGCTGCTCGTCCGGCTATGGGGAAAACAGCATTGGTGCTTACTATGGCTCGTAATGCTGCTGTAGACTTCAATAAACCTGTTGCTGTATTCTCTTTGGAGATGTCCTCGTTACAACTTGTAACACGTTTGATTGCAAGCGAATCAGAGTTAGCTTCAGAAAAATTAAAAAAAGGAAATCTCGAAGATTATGAGTTTCAACAACTCAATGATAAGATCAGAAAACTTTCGGATGCTCCACTTTTCATTGATGATACACCTGGTCTATCGGTTTTTGAATTAAGAGCAAAAGCACGAAGACTAAAAGAGCAGCATAAGATCGAACTATTGGTTGTTGATTATTTACAACTGATGACAGCTGGTGGCGAAGGAAAGGGAAATCGAGAACAAGAAATTGCCACTATATCGCGTTCTCTTAAAGGATTAGCGAAAGAACTGGAAATACCTGTTATCGCCCTTTCACAATTAAGTCGTGCCGTTGAAACACGTGGAGGGGATAAACGCCCTCAGCTTTCCGACTTACGTGAATCCGGTGCTATTGAGCAGGATGCCGATATGGTTATGTTCATTCACAGACCGGAATATTACAATATTACAGAAGATGAAAACGGAGCTTCAACACTTGGTGTCGCTGAATTAATTATTGCGAAACATCGTAACGGACCTGTGGATTCTGCTAAAACAAGATATATTGGTCAGTTCACTAAATTTACAGATTTAGACACGCTTGACCAAAACCTTGACTATGGCTCTTCTTCACCAAGACTTTCACCAGCAACTGATTTTGACACACAATCGAATTCTGTTATCCGAGGTTCCAAAATGAATGATGTAGAAGAGGATCATCCATTCTAATTTTAAATAAATGAAACGAATTAATCTTTCTTTACTATTTATTTTCATTACAATACTTTCAAGAGCATCTTTTATTCTTATCCCTATGGATCTGGAACAAAAAGACCACTTAAAAGCTTATGGTGTGGCGTATTGGGTTTTAAAACAAGAAGTAGAAGTTCATTGGCTTTTAAATTATCGTGGTGGTAGTTTTATGATAAAGGATTCAAAAGAAATTCAAAATGAATGTACTATTCGAGGTGTCACATTTGAAATAATTGCAGATTCCAAATCAACAGCTATCCTTACCGAAATTTCCAATCCTGAAGTAAATATGGAGGATGTGAAATTAGAAAAAGCTCCAAAAGTTGCAGTCTATTCTCCAAAAATGAAACAACCCTGGGACGATGCAGTGACACTGGTTTTAACATATGCCGAAATCCCTTATGATATTATTTATGATGAAGAAATCATGAATGAAAAACTATTAAATTATGATTGGCTTCATCTTCATCACGAAGATTTTACCGGACAATATGGAAAATTTTGGTTTGGTTACCGCAATGCTCCATGGTATCAAGAACAGCAACGAACTCTTGAAGCAAGTGCAAAGTCACTAGGGTTCAATAAAGTTTCAGAAATGAAACTTGCCGTGGCAAAAAAAATCAGAGATTTTACCGCTGGTGGAGGATATTTATTCTCAATGTGCTCTGCTCCGGACAGCTATGACATTGCTTTGGCAGCAGATGGATTAGACATCTGCGAGAGTATGTTTGATGGAGATGGCACCACACCAAATTATAATCAAAAACTAGATTATTCAAAAACTTTTGCATTTACCAATTTCACATTAAGTACCAATCCAAGTGAATATGCAAAATCAAATATCGATACATATAACACCCGAAAACAAAAATATGGAATAACAAAAGCAAACGACTTATTCACTTTATTTGAATACTCTGCAAAATGGGATGTCGTACCAACAATGCTTTGTCAAAATCATGAGCAAATAATAAAAGGTTTCTGGGGACAAACGGTTGGATTTGACAAATCATTCATAAAGCCAAACGTATTGATATTAGGGGAGAATAAAGCTGCTAACGAAGGCAGATATATACATGGCACTTATGGAAAAGGAACCTTCACTTTTTTAAGTGGACATGATCCTGAAGACTATGAACACAGAGTCGAAGATCCTCCAACAGATCTAAGTCTACATCCGAATTCACCGGGGTATCGGTTGATCTTAAATAATATTCTTTTTCCTGCAGCAAAAAAGAAAAAGCAAAAAACATAAATTTGATATTTCTTTTAAAAAATATTACAGGTCTAAATCTTTTTTTAATCATAAAATTTCCAGGATATCCCTAACTTAAAAGCTCTGTCATTCATTGGATAATGCGGTGTTTGAACGTATCCATTCCCCATCCATCCACTATTCAGATGATCAATTTTAAAAAACATTCTAACTGATTTTATTTTAGCATTTATAAAGAAATCAATAAAGGGATAGTTTCCATATTTTTTATCATCTTGAATATAAAACTGAGCAGTGGCAGGCATATATGAATCAGCGTAATAATTAGAAACAAAAAACAAAGACACCCCAATCTGAACCCTCATAGCATTCTTG